>JAURQA010000076.1 GCA_030836345.1 Bacteroidota bacterium | reverse complement strand
TCAATGTTTTAAAAGGTCCATTTAGAGCCCTTATAGAACAGTCTAAATCTGGATTTACTCGTAAATGTAATCTTGAAGATCTTACTTTATCTGTGTCTGTGCGCTCTAACGAAAGTTATATTTGGTTACCTGATTCAGTTTTACAAGATTCATTCGTGGTTACTAAGCCTGGTATTTACAGTGTAAGGTCCGTCCTTAAAACAACAGGTTGTACAGCAGATGCGAGCCCCATTAGGATAATAAATTATGATTCTACTTATTTTAGTATCGACAAAATTAGTTCCGATACGCTGTGTGCTGGAGTAGATTCCATAAAGTTTAACTTAAAATCAAGTTCAATAATTAAAAGTAGTTTCGTTCTTGATGGCTCTGATACAGTGAGTCTAAATACAAATAACATTAGTTTAAAACCGGAGCTTTTTTCAGGAGTCAAAATATTTAAGGTCTTCGCTAGAGATAGTGTAAACTGTGCAATGAGTGCGAAAAATGTAACGTTCTTTTTTAAAGAACGTGAATCAGCTCCTCAATTACTAGTGTCTACCAAGAGAAATTTGCAGGGAGTGCAACTCAACTGGAATAGTATGCCCAGTGCATTGGCCTATGAGGTGAGTATTGATGGCAAAAGCTATTTCCCCTCTAATTCCGGGGGGAATGATACTTTTTATACTGTTATAGGATTAAACCCTAATACTACATTTTCCTATGATGTAAGAGGTGTAATCTTTTCTCATTGCCTTAGTTCTAAAGCTGCGTCCGGCGTGGATTCCTCTTTGGCATGTGGTCCATTAAACTATGCCATTGTAAGTGATAGTTTGTATTGTGAGGGAGATACCGCAAAAATAGAAATTAGCGGGGTTTCCATACCGAATCACAATCTATACGTAAATGGTTCTTTAGCATCAAACTCAATGAGCTACACATTTTCTAAGTTAGAGTCTCAAAGCGCCACTGTTTTTATTTCTGATTCAACAGGCCTTTGTTCTTCTGATACTCAAATCATTGATATCTTTTATGATGCTATAGATAGGCATAGTATTGACACTACATACCGACCTGTATGCGCTGAAGCTAGTACATCTCAGGGTATTCAGTTTTCTTTAAATCCAAAAACATCTAAAAAATACAGCTGGTACGTAAATGGCTCCTTGCAAGTGAGTGGAACTTCTGCTGTACAATTAATTACTGTTAAAAATAATGACCAAGTATTTGTAAGAGCTGAAAATGGAGCTTGCCAAGCTAATACAGATACGGCTACTATATCTTATTTAGAAGCTCTTAATTGCAAAATAGCGGCGAGAAGGAAAGAAGATGGAATCTATTCCATCGCATCCGAACAAAACGGAGTAATGCATAGCTGGTTTATTAATGGAATAGAGCAGTCAAGCACATTGGATAGTTTTGATTATGACTTTTCTAGTTTGGCTGGAACAACAGCAGATATTACTCATGTTATTGATTTAGGCTTGAACTGTAGTTGTATCGATTCAATCTCAATCGATCTTAGTGTATTATCAGTGAACAAGCCAAATTCAACTCGATTTACAGTTTTTCCAAACCCTGCTAGTGATTTTATTAGAGTTTCATCTAACTCTTTAGATGTTAATATTCCTTACCAAATTTTATCGAGTAACGGTCGCATGGTAAAAGAAGGATGCATCAATGGGAGGGAAAATAAAATCAAAGTGAATGGCTTAGCCATGGGACTTTATCAACTAGTGCTTGGTGAAAACCGACAGGATGCTTTTAAAATAGTTGTAATGCATTAGTTCAAAGTGCGCAGGTGAAAATTAGAATGAATACAAGCTTTTTTAAGCATTTCTAAACGGACCTATGAATCATGACATAAATTTTTATCGTAAATTTGCAATTGTAATTCCAAATTATGCAAACAACAGAACTCACAAAAGCTACAGATGTGGTGGATTTTTTACCACTTAATGGTACAGATCATATTGAATTTTATTGCGGCAATGCTAAGCAATCTGCCTATTATTACCAGCACGCATGGGGATATGAGTTAATAGCCTATGCTGGTCCTGAAACCGGAGTAAGAGAAAAAGCGAGTTATGTTCTTAGGCAAGGAAAAGTAATTTTAGTTTTATCAACGGCCATGAACTCGGATAATGAAATATCTAAACATGTTCTTAACCATGGAGATGGAGTAAAGTATTTAAGTCTTTGGGTGGATGACGCTACCAAGAGTTTTGAAGAAACGGTTAAAAGAGGAGCAGAGGCCGTTTTAGAGCCAATCAAGTTTGAAGACGAACACGGATATGTAGTTGTTTCTGCCATAAAAACATATGGAGAAACCGTTCATAAATTTATTGAACGAAGCAATTATAAGGGACCATTTATGCCTGGTTTCAAAAAAGTAGAAAATGCGATGAAAGTGAAACCAGTGGGACTAAAGCATATTGATCACTGCGTGGGCAATGTTGAGTTAGGAAAAATGAATCATTGGGTTAAATTCTATGAAGATGTAATGGGATTTAAACTGTTATTGACCTTTGACGACGAAGATATATCTACTGAATACAGCGCTCTCATGAGCAAAGTGGTTAGTAATGGGAATGGTTGGGTTAAATTTCCAATAAACGAGCCAGCCGAAGGCAAAAAGAAATCTCAAATTGAAGAGTATTTAGACTTTTATGGTACT
>JAURQA010000075.1 GCA_030836345.1 Bacteroidota bacterium | reverse complement strand
TTAGTTAACTCATATTTTGTTGAACAATAAGAACAGCGCTGAAGATTATTGAATTTATAGTAGGTTAGCGAAATATCACAATTTTTGCATTGATCCGTATAGCCACATATATCACAGGATAAATAAGGCACATATCCTTTTTTATTTTGAAAGAGTATAACCTGTTGATTGTTCTTAAGTGAATTATCTATGCTTTTAAGCAAAGGGGCGCTGAATATAGATGTTTTATTCTTGTTTCCTTCTGGAGGCTTGACCAGTTCGATATTTAAGGATTTAAGAGCCGTGAATCGATTTTCTAATCGAACCTCAAGCATTGTATTTTGTTTTACCGCATATAAGCTCTCAAATGATGGCGTAGCACTACCCAATATAATATTTGCATTGCAAAGCTTTGCAAGGTATAAGGAAGCATCTCTCCCATTATAATGAGGTCTTTTTTCAAATTGTTTATACGAGTTTTCATGTTCCTCATCCACAACAATTAACCCCAAGTTTTTAAAAGGAGCAAAAAGAGCCGATCGCGCTCCAATTAATACGTCTATTTCACCCGCTTTTAGTTTGGAATAGATTTCGGTCCTTTCTTGCTGGCTATAGTAGTTGTACCAAACGGCATAGCGCTTAAAATATTTAGATATTCTGGCAACAATAACTTCAGTAATAGCCACTTCTGGTAAAAGGAACAGTGCTTGTTGTTTATTCTTAATACACTCTTTAATTAGTTCAACGTATACATACGTTTTCCCTGAACCCGTCACACCGTTTAGTAAAGCAGGCTTGTCGTTTTTAAACGAATCTTTTATTGATAGCACTGCTTGGCTCTGCTCCTGGTTTAATTTATAATCTCCTACTTCATCTATGGCAAATTGCACACGGTCTACTTTTATTTCCTCCATGATTAGCCATCCCTTTTTAATTAATGAGTTTAAGGTAGCTCCGGTGACTCCATGCTTATGATACAAATGCTTTTGCATCATGCGAGAACCATCCGAACCCAAAATTAATAAAAGAGCTTCAAATTGTTTTGCTGCCTTTTTCTGCAGCTTATCCATTTCTTTACTCAAGTCATCCTCAGCGACATGGTCAGGTATTCTATACCATTTTTCTATTTTTGGAATATAGTTTTCTTTTACCTCTTCTTCAAACAGGAGAATTCCTCTAGAGTATAAGGACTTTAAATGTTTTACCAACTGGGGTTTATTTAGCTTCTTTTGAATATCGCTAATCTTTTGCGGCTTCATATCCCCTAGTAAGGCAATAATGTCAGCTTCTATTTCAGAATAATCCTCTAATTCTAAAATACTTTTAAAGTCAGAAGCTAAAAATACAATACTCTCACTTTTCAATCGAAATCCCGCTGGTAATGCTGCTGCCATTACTTCGCCAGGGTGACACATGTAGTATTCGCTCATCCAAAACCAAAATTTTTGCTGATTTATATCAATCAGTTCATTTTCATCCAAAACGTCCAGGATATAATTAGCGGTATAATTTTTAGGAGGCGTTTCCTTTATATTAATAATTAGTCCTGAATAAATTTTACGCGCACCAAATTGCACGACTACTCTAATCCTTTCTTTTATGATATCATTCATTTCAAGAGGAACACGATACGTGTAAAGTCTTGGAATGGGTAAAGGCAGGAGAACCTCAACAAATAGAGTAATTCGCTTAGAATTCAATTAAACAAAATTAGCAGCTTAAGAGTAAATATACTAAAATGATATGAACAAATGGGCTTAGTTTTGCAACATATAGATGCTCAACCAAACTATACTTTCCAAGCTGGTGCAAAAGTCCAAGGGCTATAGCACTAGCATTATATGCTGTTCTAATGGAAATAAGGATGTGCACGGAACCTATGAAATTATTTCAGGGTTTGGTGCTAAAAAGACTTTTACTACGGCTAAATCTGTTCCAAAAAGTGGGCTACACTTAGGCATATGTTCCTATGATCTCAAAAAGGAGTTTCATCAGTTGCCCTCTGAGAATATAGGGTTCACCTCTTTTCCAGATTTTTTCTTTTTTGAACCCGAGCACTCATTCAAAGAGGATCATGAAGGAAATATTACTTCCACTTTTGATTTAAATAAAGCAGATGATTTACCCTTTAAACAAGCAGATGTTATTGAGAACTGGGAGGCCAATTTAAGTAAAGAAGAATACCTAAACACCATTGCCAAAATTAAAGAGGACATTAAGAATGGGGCTTATTATGAACTAAATTACTGCATACACTTTAGCGCCTCAATATGCAATGAGCTCGATATCTATTCACTTTTCTTGGAGGTAAATGAGCGTACGCAAAGCCCATTTGCTGCTTTTGTAAAGATAAATAATAGCTTCTTACTTTGTTTTAGTCCTGAACGATTTCTAAAAAAGAAGAGTAGCACCCTTCTTTCTCAACCTATAAAAGGCACATTAAAACGGCAGAACCCTGAGTCTAAAAAGCGCTTAGAGTCTTTTCTAAATGCTCCCAAAGAAAGAGCAGAAAACACAATGATTGTAGACCTTGTTAGAAATGATCTTAGTAGAATTTGCAAGCCAAATAGTGTTAAAGTCTCAGAACTATGCTCTCTAAAAACATTTTCACATGTACATCACCTGGTATCAAGTATTACAGGAGAACTACAAAGTGAAATTAGCTTTGAAAAAACTCTTGAAGCTACTTTTCCGATGGGCAGTATGACCGGAGCTCCAAAAATAGAGGTGATGCAACATATTGAAGAATACGAATCCTTTAAGCGAGGCATTTATAGTGGCTCTATTGGATACATTGAAGATGGAGATTTTGATTTAAATGTAGTTATTCGAAGCTTGCAAATGCATAATAATATAATGCATTATTGCGTAGGAGGTGCGATCGTTTATGATAGTATAGCCGAAGAAGAGTATCAAGAATGTATAGCAAAAAGAAATGGCATCATGAATTCAGCTTGATTCACAGAAAATCAATTCTTAATATCTCTCTTATTGTTGTTACTTTGCTCTAAGAATGTTTCCTACTATCTATCATTTTATTCAAGATATTTTTGGCTCAGCTCCTGGGTTTTTAAAAGTAATTAACACGTTTGGCTTTTTTGTAGCTTTATCAATCGGTGGAGCTTTTTGGGCCATGCAAACAGAGCTTAAACGACTTACTTTACAGGGAAAACTAAAGACTGTTCGCATCATGCAAACTATAGGCAAACCCTTAGGAGCACCCTACTATATATCCCAAGTTTTCTTTGGATTTATCTTTGGGTATAAGATTATTTTTCTTCTAATAGAAAGTCAAAATGGAGCTAATCCCCAAGAGTTGATTTTTTCATTGGACGGTTCTTGGTTTTGGGGTATTTTAATAATGGCTCTTATTCTAGGATACTCATTCTTTTTAGATAAAAAGCAAAGATTGGATGAACCCCAAAAAAGTACTATAGAAACAGATGCATCCGTTTATATGGGAACCATTACAACAATTGCTCTTATATCTGGATTTTTAGGTGCCAAAGTCTTTCATATATTGGAAAACTTTAATGCCTTTAGCATCGATTATGTAATGGACAACCTATTTTCGACAGGTGGTTGGACTTATTACGGCGGTTTAATTTGCGGAGCAACCGGTGTTCTTATCTATTGCCATAAAAAAGGACTCAATATTTTAAGTGTTTTAGACTCGGGTGCTGCACCTATGATGCTAGCCTATGGATTGGGTCGTTTTGGCTGTCATTTTAGTGGAGATGGAGACTGGGGTGTACCTAATCCCTCGCCTAAGCCTTTTGCACTTCCCGATTGGTTGTGGTCTTATTCATACCCAAATAATGTCTTGGGGATGGAAGGCTATACCCATGAAGGAATGAAGAAGATTGATGGCTGTACAGGAGATTTTTGCTATGAATTGATAAACCCCGTTTGGCCTACTCCTATATATGAAGCTTTAATGGCTATTGGCTTGTTTCTTATCATTTGGTTAGTTTTACGAAAGCGAGTGGTAAAAAGGGGAAATTTATTTGCTTTTTACATGTTATTTGCTGGTATAGAACGTTTCATCATAGAATTTATTAGAGAGCATGGTGATAGTGTTTACAACGCTTTTGGAATTGTTTTCTCACAAGCCCAAATGATTTCGCTCCTATTAATATTGGGAGGTATTTTCTGGTTCGTTTTTGGGAGTGGCAAAAAGCAAACTGAAAAAACGGCACAACATTTGGAATAATTTGCATATGAGCCTTAAATGTACTTTTAGTCTTTTTACTAGTCTATTGGCTATTTCGGCTAGCGCTCAATCAGTTGTTTCTGATGATACAATAGTGTCCGATACGATTAGAGTTGTTCAGCACAAACAGGTAAATATTACCACGAGCATGAATAAAGAGCAGATTGCCGCTTATAAAAGACTTCAGAGAAATGTAAGAGTAGCAATGCCGTATGCTAAACTTAGCTCGTATAAGCTAAAAACTATGGAGGATCATTTAAACACCTTAAAAAAGCGTAGAGCCAAGAAAAAATATATCAAAGCCTGTGAAAAAAACATAAAAGATCTCTTTACTGATAATTTAAAAAACTTAACGCGGGATCAAGGAAAAATTCTCATGAAACTCATTCACAGAGAAACCGGAAGCACAACCTGGAATATCATGAAAAAATATAGGGGTGGAATGGAAGCTATTCTATGGCAATCGTTTGGGGCTCTATATGGACATAACCTAAAAGTTGAGTTTGATCCGGTTATCGATTACCAAATAGATGCTATTGTTAGGCAGGAAGCCTTGGATTAAAATAGATTCTTATTTCTAAAAAGAGAAATGGCCACAATGGGCGAGCAAATTAAGGCTGCCATAGCGTTCAAGCTTAATTGAATATGATCAAAGGCGTAATGGCTCATCACATCAGCCAATAAACAAAACATAATGCCCGATAGCATGGAATAAAGCCACAAACTCTTCATGGACTGTGATTTACTTAAAAGTCTCGCAAACTGAGGAGCTACCATACCTACAAAACCAATAGGTCCGCAATAAGCCGTTATAATTCCAGCAGATGCACCCGCAATAAATAAAATACTTGTTCTAAACCTTAGCACATGAAGGCCCGTATTTGTGGCAAGGCTATCCCCTATGCCGTATACATCCATTGCGCTGCTGTATCTCCAAAAAGAGATGATATTCACCAACAATAGAAAAAACAAAATCCAAAGATCTAATCCAAAAACTTGATCAAAATTGCCAAAGCCCCACTGAACAAATGATTTAATAGAATCTGCATTGCTAATAGAAACAAGGGCTTCGCTGCCTCCGCTTAAAAAATAGCTCAATACCACCCCAAAAAGCAATAAAATACTTATAGAAGAAAACCTCTTCATCAAAAGCAATTGTAAAATCATTACAGATATACCGCCCAAAATAGCAAACCCTTTAATACCAATTTCCATTAGTAAGGGATCTTTCAGGTGATATGGAACAATGAAAATAAATAGAGCTACCGCGAAATATGCCCCCGGAATAACACCAATAATATAAGGTCCGGCGAGAGGATTTCTAAATATGCCTTGTATATATAAGCCTGAAATACTCAAGATAGAACCAACCAATATAGCTGTTAAAAGCCTCGGCCATCTAAAAAGCGTCAAGGAAACATTGGTTGGCCTAAGAAGGAGCTCAGCAAAAATTAATACGATAATTGCGGTAACCAAAAAACTTATATTTCTTATTTTCTTATTCAATGGCTTCAAAGAAAAGTAAATTCTTCCGGTCTTTATGAATGATAGCGATGATATCTTTTAAAATTAAAGAGGGCTCTGTGTTGAACGACTCATAATAATTATTGGCACCACTTTTTACCATTTGTTTTGTGTTG
>JAURQA010000074.1 GCA_030836345.1 Bacteroidota bacterium | reverse complement strand
TGACGAATGGAAAAATTATTGCCAATATACTAAGAAGCGCGGCTAAACGTACAACTTTTCGTTGTAAATCGAGGTTCTTAAAAAATAATATGCTTAGAATAGATGTCAAACATAAGCTTGCCAAGAGCAGCAGATAGTTGATCTCTGGTATTCTTTTAACAGTACCAGTAGCAGAGAAAGTAATTTGATACTTAAAACCTAAACTTAATGACTTTACTTCAGGAAGTGCTAGAATTTGAGCATAAGGTATGTTTGTAATAATTAACAAAAGACCACAAAGGAACATTCCTAATAAAAAGAGTGTTTGGACACGTTGAATCATGACACAAAAATAGGGATTACTATTAAGCCAGAAAATTCAATAAAACGAACGGGTGAAGATATACATCTAAATCTATTAACATCTATGCTTGATTTACATTTTACTTGGATACTTTTAAAACAATAGAAATGACTGTTTTTTTATTTGGGACGCTTCCGCGAACAAAAATTTCACCCTTATGATACTGTTTTATTATTCGGCTAGCCAAAGAAAGCCCCAAACCCCATCCTCTTTTTTTTGTCGTAAATCCTGGCTTAAATATTGTTTTAAATCGGTTGGATGGAATTCCAGATCCATTATCTTCAATATTAATTACCAAGTGGTTATTCCTACGGTATGACTTACAAATAATGCGACCCTGACCTTTCATGGCGTCAATGCTATTTTTTACCAGGTTCTCAATAACCCAATGGAAAAGATTCTTATTGAGGGGCACATAAATTGGATGAACCCCAATATCTCGGATAATCTCTACATTTCTGCCAAATCTTAAGTCCATGTAATTAAGTACTTCATTGATCTGACCGTTTACCTCTGTTATTTCCAATTCTGGTTCACTTCCAATTTTTGAAAAGCGTTGAGTAATTACTTCTAAACGGTCAATATCCTTCTCCATCTCCTTCACTGCATCATTTGGCAGCTCACCTAGTTCAAGTTCAAGAAATTGAATCCAACCCATTAAGCTAGATATAGGTGTACCCAATTGGTGGGCCGTCTCTTTTGCCAATCCTACCCAAATCCTATTTTCTTCTGCCCTCCGACTGAAAGAGAATGCAAAATAGGAAACAATTACAAAAAGACCCACTAGGGCAAGAGCGTAAAAGGGATAATTTTGTATGCGTCGTAAAATATTACTTTCGCCAAAGTACACTTTTTGATTGGTTAAATCAATGAGTATTGGTTCGTTCAATTCCTTAAATGTGATCAGTTTTTTCTTCAAAAAACTTGCAGAATCTTTTACATTTTCCAAATCGAGGTTGATGTAACTCAAAATTTCATTTGACTCATTTACAACCAATGCCGGAATAGTTGTATTACTTTTAACTACTCCTGCCGCAAATGTTAAATCCAATTGATCTCCATCCTCTAAACCACCCGTAGTTAATTGAGTAATTGCACTGGCCCATGTCTCAATTTTCTTCTTTTCCTCAAAAGCAATTTCTTTGGCTAATGCATTACTAAAATAAAGCGTTAATGCTCCTATAGTGATTGCCATTAATAAGAGCAAAAACTTTAAATACTTTTTTAAATCATAGGTATTCACGTGCCTTTCAAATGTACTAATAAATTGGTAATTTAATTAAAAGGGATAACCTATTCCAATAGTAATGGCCGTTTCATTCTCGATATATTCCACAGAAAGCATATTATCGAGTAACCAACGGCTTCCATTTAGCTTCGTTGGATCATGCAAGGGCCAACCCCAATCCAAACGAAATAAGAAAAAACCAAAGTCAAACCTAGCTCCAATGCCAGTATTAAAAGCCATTTCTTGCAAATAGGTATCTGGGTCAAATAAGCCTTTCGTTCCAACCTGAGTATTTTTATGATTCACATTCCAAATATTTCCTGCGTCAGCAAAAATAGCCCCGTAGAACAAATCCTTTAAAAGAGTGAACCTATACTCTGTACTTGCCTCTATGAGTAATTCTCCAGCTTTATCAATAATGTTGTTAGATGTGGGCTCGTCACCTGGACCCAATCTTCGCGGGCGCCAGCCTCTTAAACTGTTGCTTCCCCCAATAAAAAAGCGTTTATCATAGGGCAAAACATTAGACTCTCCATTACCAAAAGGAATACCTATGCCCGTATTAACTTTAAAAGCCACAGTATTTAGTTCATCAATATCTTTTTTAAATCTCATTTCAAACTCACCCCGAACATAGCGGCTTAATTGAACTCCAAAAATTGAATAGGTCCTATTTGAACTGAAATTTGGATCGTTGAGGGCACTTAACCACCGAAGTGCATTTCCACTGGTTTCGATGGCCGCTCGCACATATAAATTATTATCCGTACGCTTAAACAAGCTATTACTATGAACAAAGCCAATCTTTGAAGCAGCAATGAATAATGGGGTAAATAAGACTTTGGTTGCAAATGCAGCATTAACAGCATTTAAACTTGCTAAAAAAGCAGGATCCGCAGTACTATTTAAATACGAAATCTCAAGTGGTGTATATAACAAGGAAAGGCCAGGCTTCTGAAATTGAAAAGTGATACCTGCAGGAATAGTTCTTCGCTTAAAACTGGGGTTTTCCTCAAATTGATAAGATGCTGAGATAATTGTTTTTCTTGTATGAAATTGAGTTCTACTCGTTAACTTATTCAGTAAATTAAAATGAGGTAAGACCAAGGAGGCATTGAATCCTTGCTGCAAACCATACCTCAGATCATTAATATTATCTCTTTTAAATATAGCTTCGGCAGAAGTGATGGAGCCTAAGGTTAATTTCTCTCCGTTTCCAAATAAATTCCGATCGGAGAAACCAAGTAACATGGCCATACCAAAACTTCGCTGATTTGAATTTACCGTAGCTCCTAAATTCCCTTGAGGAGAGTATAAGCCCTGCGGCTCCCATTTAAATCCTAAACGATGCAATGCACGGCAATATATATTTACCCGCACTTGATGAGTAAGAGTGTCCGGAGTAGCCCTTACATCCACATAATTAAACAGTTCCATTTCCAATAGAGATTGGTAGGTCTGTTCAATACTTGTTTGATTGAACAATGCGTTACTATCTGTATAAATAAGTTTGGCTATCGTACTGGGGTTAATGGGGTAATGATTGAGAACTAATCGCTTATTTGCATAAGTAGTTTCTTGAGGCCATTTTTTCTTATTTAAGTATGAATCGCCCACATCAATAGTTAAAGTTGGGCTAGCGAAAGTATAGCGTTGATGGTTTGTATTAATAGCTGGCCTTGCAATATTTAAGTAGACTTTGCATTCTCCAAGGAGGTATGCGGTATCTAACTCTAGATTAATATAAGAATCATCAAAAGCATAATATCCCTTATTTCTTACCCTTTTTGCAATTTCTTTTCGAGCCTGGGTAAAGGCTGAGATTCGGGCATACCCTTTTTTTGGAGTAAAAATATTGGACTCTTGTCTCAAGGAATCGCAAATCCTTGTTACCAATTTTTGGATTTGCGTATCTTTACTCTGAATAAAAAAATCACTTATAACAAATGCTTCTTCAGGTTTGGCTATATATTTAACAATTGCTTTATGTCCTTTTATTTTTACCGAATAGTCTACTTTTGTTCTAAAATATCCATTGTTAAATAGGTAATTTTGAATATTCGAAACGTTTAAAATAATTTTACTCGTATCCAGTAGCACAGGAGGCTCACCTTGTTTTCGTAGTGACTTTCTCCATTTTTTACTATCACTTAATTCGGGTGCTTTGCTTTTTGTTCCAAAGGAATAAAGCCATAAGAAGAAAGGCACTCTGCCCAAAAACACCCTTCGATTGGGCTTATACAGCACCTGACTTTGGATTTCATTGCTAATATTATAGTCAATCAATCGATCAGATTCTACCTCAAACTTATTCTTGGTTAGTATTTTTTCGCCTTTTGGCACTGTTTTGCGAACACCACACGCGGAGCCCAGAACAAATATTGCAAGAAGAATCCAAAATTTTCCAAATTGAAGGTGATATTTGCAGGGACTGTATGACCTCATTTCATTCGCTAAAGCATATAAAATCTTTACAACTCAGCAAGTTCAGGCAAAAATATAGCCAATTCATTATAGAAGGTCGAAAAAGCGTAGATGAATTAATCCACAGCGACTACGAAGTTCTTGATATTTACACTACAAAAAGATACTATTCCGCGTTTGAGGAGCATACCAATGTTCATCTGTTAAGCGACAAGGAATACGCCAGTATCAGCCAGTTTAAGACTCCTGCAGGCATACTGGCTAGTGCCAAAATGAAAGACGAAAAGGAGCATGAAATCCTTGATAATGAACGCATCACATTATTGTTGGATGGGGTTTCAGATCCAGGAAATTTAGGTACCTTAATTCGCACTGCAGACTGGTTTGGTATTACTCAAATTATTGGAAATGAATCTTGTGCAGATTTTTTCAACCACAAAACACTAAGTTCGACTATGGGTAGCTTTACGCGTGTCAGCTATAAAAGAGGTAATTTGGCTCAGATACTGAATGGGAAAAATAGCTATGGTGCTTTTTTAAATGGAGAGATACTCTCTGGCATAAACATAAAAACACCTGCTTATATAGTCATTGGCAGTGAGAGTCATGGCATTTCTGCGGAAATAGAAAAGCATATCAAAAACAAAGTTTTTATACCAGGTGCAAATACTGCAGAAAGTTTAAATGCCTCGGTTGCAGGAGGAATATTAATGCATGACTTTTTTAACAAAATAAAGTAGAATTTTAATGTTTAGCTTAGGTTTTCTATTTAATAAGATCCCTAAATTAAAGTCAAAAACAACGGTGTATTCTCTAAAAAAAAAGAGCAAATATTAGCTATATTTGTAAGAGTTGAGCTTTGGAAAATAGCATCAGACATAAACTCTATTTATTCATACGAAAATTTAACCTAAACATTCTCGTTCGAGGGGTTTTAATGTCTCTTGCGATGCTTTTAGGATTATATCTAGTACTATCCTTTGGAGAGTATACTTTTCGCTTTGGACAAACCAGTAGAACTATTCTATTTTGGGGGTTTATAGCCGCCCTTATTATTGTGTCATACTTATGGATTGTTAAACCTTTGCTTAAACTATGGCGCTTACGTAAAAGCATTGATGAAAACCAAGCCGCGTTAATAATAGGAACTCATTTTAAAGATATTGAAGATCGATTATTAAACTTATTGCAATTGGAACAGTCGCTTCCATCATTGGCATCTTCCTCTTTGGCAATGGCAAGCATAGAACAGAAAACAAAAGAGCTTAGGCCTATTCCTTTTCATCAAGCGATAAATATAAGAGTGTCAAATAAAAAGTGGTTTCGTTTAGCGGCCATTCCTGTTATCCTCATTGGCTGTACATTAATATTCCAAAGCAGCATCATTACAGATGGAACCAAACGTATCGTAGCCTTTAACCAAGATTTCCCTATTCCAGCTCCCTTTAAATTTATTCTTGAGAATAAGAGCCTTCATTTTTTTTCGGGAGAGAAGGCACTTCTTAAGTTAAAGACTGAGGGTAAATTGATGCCGAATGAGGCTTATGCCAGGCTGAATGGACAAAAATTAAAAATGATGAAAGATTCTTTCGGACATTTTTCTTTTGAAATTGGACAACTTAAAAAACCCTTAGTATTGCAATTTGAAGCCGCAGGATTTACCTCCAAAAAGTACAGCATTCAGATAAAGAATCTGCCCCGTTTATTGAAATATTCTATACGTCTTAATTACCCAAAATATACGGGTATAAAGAATGAAAAAGTAGCGAACGCTGGAGAATTAAACATCCCTGAAGGAACGCGTATAGTGTGGGATATTTCAGCTAAAGATGCAGAAAGCGTAATGATAAACAGCGCGAGCATTAAACCCGATGCCAAGGGAATGGTTCAATTTTCTCAACATATAAAAGCAAGCAAGTCTTTTTCTGTTCGACTCCGAAATAAGTTGGGCTATGGAAGAGACTCAACCCGCCTGAGCATAAATGCAATCCCCGATTACGCACCCAATATACAGGTGGAGACCATCGAAGATAGCAGCTCCTTGTTGCAGTACTTTTTTTTAGGCAATGCTGGCGATGATTATCAAGTGAATAGAATTAATTTTTTATATCGTTTCTCTAAAACCAATGACATTAGGAAAAAAAACTTGGGGACCGTTTCCTTTCCTATAAAAGTGACCCCCGCCCAAGAGGTTGCCTTTACTCATGGAGTAAACCTTGGAGATATAGGAGTGTTACCCGGTGAAGAAATAAGTTTCTTTCTAGAAGCTTGGGATAACAATGAAATAAGGGGTTCCCAGGTCACACGCACTCCTGCCCAAACTCTCAGGCGAAAGACAGCAGTAGAAGTTAGAAAAGATGCAGAAGAGAATGCGAATCTTATCAAAAACTCCATGGCGGGAGCAATAAAAAAGGCCAATGCCTTAAAGAAAAAAAGCAAAAGCCTTGATAACCAACTAAACAAAAGCAAAAGCTTTAATTGGCAGCAACAACAAAAATTAGAAGACTTTTTAAAGGACCAGGAGAAACTCAATGAATCCCTGGAGAAAATAAAAAAGAATAACGAAAAACTTCAAGAACAAAACAAGGATTTTATGCAGCCTGAAAATGAGCTGCTAGAGAGACAAAAAAACTTAAATAAAGCCTTAAATGAACTAAAAAATCCAGAATTAGATAAGCTGCTTAAGGAAATTGAAAAACTCTTGGAACAGAATGCATCCAAAGAACAGATTCAAAAAAAGATGCAGGAACTGCAGAAGCAAAATCAGGAGTTATCAAAAAACATGGATGCCCTTAGAGAGCAATTCAAACAGCTTCAAATGGAACGCATGCTGGAGGATCAAATACAGCAACTTGACAAACTCACCAAAGAACAAATTAAATTAAAGGAAAGCACCACTAAGCAAAATAAGCAAACGGAAGAACTGAGGACAGAGCAGAATAAAATAAAGAAAAAGCTAGACGAACTAAAAAAAGAACTGAAAAAGGTTAATGAGCTTAATAGAGATTTAGAAAAACCAATGGATTTAGACATGGGTAAGCAAGAGGGAGATGAAGCGGGAGAAGCCATGGATAAGGCCGAAAAAGAGCTGGATAATGATAAAAAGAAAAAGGCCAGTAAAGAACAACAAAATGCACTTGATAAACTAAAAGAAATGAGCGATAAGCTCAGAGCAAGTTTGCAAAAGGCCAGAGAGGCGCAAATGATAGAAGACTATAAAAGCACACGCGAGTTATTAGACAACCTCATTCATGCATCTAAAGAACAAGAATCTATTTTTACCGAACTCAATGCCATGAAGGAATATGGACCAAGATTCGTCATGCTTAACACACAGCAAATGAAAATCCGTGAAAAGTGTGCCCTTTTAGAGGACAGTTTGCTCGCCTTAGCCAAACGTCAGCCCATGGTAAGTA
>JAURQA010000073.1 GCA_030836345.1 Bacteroidota bacterium | reverse complement strand
CAGGTTCATTTGCTCCTTTGCAAACAGCAGTTTTATCGGATTTATTTATTTTTAAATTGTATTTAGGTTTAGAATATTCTCCATCGCTTAACGAGCATTCCAAAGTTACTGAATTGGTATCTTCATTAAGTATTTTGAAAGTGCCATTATAATAAACTCTGCTATTATCAAGGTTTGTTTGTTGCAAACCAGCAATGCCATCCTCTTTAAGTAGAAACTTAAAATCAATGGAAGGAACCGAAACCTTTTGACCACCAATTATCATATCGTCACCATATTGATTTTTCATATTGTAACTTGGCTGAATCCCGTGATAGTTTCCTAAGTATTCGTTCTGTAATATTGGTTGACTATGTTTTTTTCTTTCAGTCGATTGAGTCTGATTTTTTTCTATTTTATTGCCACAACTTGATAGGATGAAAAAAGAAAAAATTATTATGTTTTTAATATTTGTCCTTGATATTCTCATATTAATATTGGTCAATGTCCTCAAAGATAGTATTTAAATAATTTAGATTACAACTGAATACTATTATTACTAAAACAATACTACGATTACTACACATTTTCTAAGCAAGGAAATGCCTTATAATCTTGAGGCATGGAATTTTTTACAGAACTAAAAAAGGATATAGAAGAAACAAAAAGTTTACTAAAATCCTTAATCGAATCTCAACACCAAAATATCAAAGTTGAGGATGGAGAACAAGTATTAAATGTAGATGAATGTGCTGCATTTTTATCATTAAGTAAGGCCACTATTTATTCAAAGATTAGTAAGGGCGATTTACCTACTATTAAAAAAGCAAAACGTTGCTATTTTTTAAAATCAGATTTAATAGAATATCTGAAAAAAGACAGAGTCTCAACAAATGATGAGATTAAGGATGAAATCGATCAAATTTTTAAATAAGGTTATAGTTATGAGTACGAAAAAAACGACTAAAACAATTGATTTAAATAGGTTCTCCTACTTTTCAGCACCTATAACCAATAACCATCCAAAATGTGAAATATCTTTAGATATGGTACATTCTGTCATCACTTCTAATCATTTCAACGAAGCTACAAAGCAATTAAGGTTTAGTAATGATAAATCAGAACAGGCTGAATTAAAAAAGACAAAGCTGGATTATGTAACATTTAGTGGTGTGTTTAAAAAAAGGGCTAATGATAGTCTTACAAACCATAGTGGGTTAATCTGTTTAGATATTGATGATTTAAAGTCTGTAAAAAGAACTAAAGAAAAAATCATTGATACTCAACCCCCATCACTATTGTTTACAAGTCCCTTAGGAAATGAGCTACAAAACTTAATTCTTAAAGGAGATAGCTTATCTATTTCTGATGGGAACACTGTTAAGATAGATTTCCCTGCTATTCTTGATAATGATTCTACGAATGAACTGCAATCCATCACTTTAGCTAATGATACCATTACCCTAAGCAAAGGTGGGGGGAAAATACCTTTATCAGATATTAAATCATATGTAACCAAGAGTTCCGGTGGGAGCTCGAGTAGTACAAGTGAGACATCCGGTAATTTATGTTTTAAAGGCATTACAGCCGATCTGTCAGACTGGGCAGCTCCTTACGTGAGATAGGCGGTATTTCATTGCTTACTGTAATTTACGGTGCTCTACCTGCTGGTGTTTTATTAAGTATATGATAAATGCCAAGAAGTATTACTTGGTTCGACTAAATTCACATCCTAAAGCATAGATAAGAGTCTCAAACAATCTACTAAAAAAGGGTCTTTCATTTAACTATAGTTAGTGGTTTCCATTGACCGTATGGTAGGGTATAACCTTTAACCGGATGAACCTGCAAACCGCATGTTCCCTTTCTCACACACACGGGCAAAAAAGTACATTTGAGAATGTGAAAATTTGTTTCTTAATCACATTTTGTGTAACAAAAGTGTTACAATGGCTAAAATAAAAAAGCCCTCATCTCTGAAGGCTTTAGTGTTTACTAGGCTCCCCAACCTGGACTCGAACCAGGGACCTACTGATTAACAGTCAGTTGCTCTAACCAGCTGAGCTATTGAGGAATCACTCTCCGCCGAAACGGAGTGCAAAAGTAAACCAGTTTTTATTTCTTTTCAACCTTTTTTTTCTTTTTTTTTGCAAAGAATAACATGAGTATTTTAATCATAGGATCCATGGCCTTTGACGCCATAGAAACTCCTTACGGAAAAACAGGGAAAATAGTAGGCGGTAGCGCCAGCTTTATTTCATTAGCAGCAGCAAAACAGACCAAAGACATTGGCCTCGTAGCCGTAGTTGGCGAAGATTTTGATATGGGCTTCTTAAGCGGACTAAAGACCGACGGAATAGATACCAGCGGAGTACAGATTAAAAAGGGCGAAAAATCCTTCTTTTGGAGCGGGAAATATCACATGGATATGAACAGCCGAGATACATTGATAACCGAGCTAAACGTTTTAGGCGACTTTGATCCCATTATTCCAGAGCATTTAAACCAGCCAGAATATGTAATGTTAGGCAATTTAGCCCCTGCCGTTCAAATAAGCACCCTAAACCGCTTAAAGAAAAAACCCAAATTAACCGTCTTAGACACCATGAACTTTTGGATGGATATTGCCCTAGACGATTTAAAAAAGGTACTTACCATGGTTGATGTATTAACTATTAACGACGAAGAAGCGCGACAGCTCAGCGGAGAGTACAGCTTAGTTAAAGCCGCAGCCAAGATTCGAAAAATGGGTCCACAAACCCTCATCATTAAAAAAGGAGAACATGGAGCCTTATTATTTGGCCAAGAAGACGAAATTTTCTTTTGCCCCGCCCTACCCCTCGAAGAAGTATTTGATCCAACCGGAGCCGGAGATTCATTTGCCGGCGGATTTTTAGGATACATGGCAAGCAAAAACGCCAGCGATTTCGAAACCATGAAACAAGCCATTGTATATGGAAGCGCAACTGCCAGTTTCTGCGTAGAGAAATTTGGTACCGAACGCATCGCACAATTAAGCGAAGAAGAACTGCATGAGAGAGCCCGAAAATTTATCTCTCTTTCAGCCGTCTCCCTGTAAATCAGTATTTTACATT
>JAURQA010000072.1 GCA_030836345.1 Bacteroidota bacterium | reverse complement strand
GTTGTCGTCCAAGAAAATAAAATCATAGGTAAAGGATTTAATCAAACTCAAATGCTTCAAGACGCAACTGCTCACGCTGAAATGATTGCTTTATCTGCTGCTTTTGAATCAAACGCATCCAAATATCTACATGGAGCAACTTTATATGTCAGTTTAGAGCCGTGTATTATGTGTGCTGGAGCACTTATGTGGTCTAAAATTGACCGACTTGTTTTTGGGGCTTCTGATCCAAAATCAGGAGCTTGTGGTAGCCTTTTCAATATTCATGACGACAAAAAACTGAATCATCGTTTTGAGGTAATTCAAGGCATACTGGAAGCGGATGCGGAGTACCTTCTGAAAACATTCTTTGCAAAAAAGAGGACTAAAGGCTGAATCTCCCCGGTGTTCGGCATTGACCTATACCAAGTTTCCTACAACCAGTTATTGATATCAATTAGCTATAAAAAGCTTTTTGAAGCGAATCCATCTCCGAAAAATTTTACGTCTGCCCAGTGATGTGCTCAGTGGTAAAATCCAATTGAATATAAGATAGAGTGAAATACCAATACCAAGTATTAGTTGGGGTATATAACCATAATAACTTTCGTAATAATTCATCATTTCCTGTCCTAACAAATAGGCTGAAATGCCTAAAATAGGTGCCCATACTAGCGTACTAGCGATAAAATGAAGGAGGAAGTTCGGTAAAGGGTATTTACACAGCCCTGCACTGAAATAAGCGGGGAAACGACTTCCTGGTATGAATCGACTCAACCAAAGTACACCCACTGCATTTTTACTAAACCAATGAGTAAAATAATCTAAATCCTTTTCGGTCATCATCCATCTTAAAGGTACCTTTTGTAACCATACCCGTTTAAAGGTACGACCTAAGACATAAATGAAGACATCAAAGACAATGACTCCTAGGGCTGACGCCAAAATAGCATTACTCAGATGAAGCACTCCTCGAGAAGCCAATACTCCAGCTGATATGCAAGCCAGATCTTCGGAAAACAAAGATATTAATGCGATAATAAGCATTAATGCTGCTAAATATACCCCTGATACTCGAACATAATTATCCAGATTAAATTCCTCTTGAATGGCAGACTCCCAAGGCAAACGGAGAGGGCCTTGCAGAGAAATTCGAGCCATCTTGTTTAGTTCAAATGGTAAAACACGAGCTAATGACTGGGTGTCCACCACATACATGGTGCTGTCTGATAATAAAGAATAACGCTGCGCAAAGGTATCCATGAGAGGAATTCTTTGATTTTCGTTCATTATCCAACGGGCGTTTTCTTTCGTTTTAGTTCTAATAATTTTAGAAATCTTGGCAAGTTCAAAACTATGCTGTGTTGCTTGAGATAATTGATATGATGAAACTAGTCTTATTTCCTTTGCCCTCTCCTTCCAATGGTTAAGTTTTCCAAAGTGAGGTAGTGCATGGTATAAAAATTGGAGTGAATACCCGAAGGCTTGAACAAAGAGATTGTTTAAATAATACCCACCTAGCAAATGTGAATTGGGTAAAGGCGTGGGATTCAAAAGCAATAATCTTAGGTTGTCGCTAGTAATTTGACTTCCTACTTCCAGTGCTAAATGAGTCCACTCCTGATCCGCTACAAATAGTATTGGTCCTTTTACATGTTCTAATCGTGTAAGGAGTTCATTTCTTAGACTAACTTCCTCTGAATTATAACCCCTTAAAGGGTAGGCTAAATAATTAACCTTTGTAACCAAGGTATCTGCTGTGTAGTACTGACTTAATCTAGAGTGTAATTGACCGGTGAGGCCAAATGACACAATTAACGTGTTCTTGCTGTGAGTGGTATCATCAACTACTTTCGGATTGCTTTCTCGCGATAAATACTCATGAAATAAATTATCAGAGTATAATGTTTGAGTAGTAAATTTTTGTTGCCTGTCTTGCTGCACAAGACCTCGAATATTGGATATAAGAACTAGAACCGCAAAAACATAAAGCAGACTCTTAATAAGATAGGGTCTTTTATTGGGCATGTTTCTTTAAATTCTCGTATTCAATTACTGACCACTGATAAATGGATTCTGTTAATTTTTTTCTTGATTCATCTTTCCATGTTTGGTCTGAGAATGATAGTCTATCAATGTACCCTTTTTTGGTTAGTAAATTTATAAAATGAGCTGCAAATGATGTATCATCCCACCATGGGACATAAGATGACCCAAATAATGATTTACCCCCTTCCATTTTGTCCTCATAATGCAATAATACTGAATGAACCGGGAATTGCTGGGTCGCTGGTATTTCCAATAAGGGTGAATGATAGGGCTTTAGTTCATTGCCTAGTGTTGTAGTCCCTTCTGGGAAAACGATTAAACCTCGTGGACTATGTAACTCTTTGGAAATTAATTTATTAACCCTAGAAACATCCATTTTCTTTGTTCGGTTAACAAAAATAATTCCAATGAGTTTCATGGCTTGCCCCATGATTGGCCATGACTTCAAATCATGTTTGGCAACGAAAGTAGCTCTAAGTGAAGCTGATAAGACCCAAATATCCGCATAGCTGAGGTGATTAGAGACAAGATAAAATGATGGCTTAGGCACAGAGCCTTGTAGGTCTAATTTTCCACCAGTCAAAACCATCATACATCGTCCCCAGCTATGAGTAATGAAGCCAACCACTAATGCATAATAAGTAGATATCCACTTAAGTGGGTAACAAAGCACAATCAATAAGATATGTACCAAAGTGATCAAACAAATAAGTGGTAGTCGTATAAGCAGTCGTATCCAACCTGTGAAAGTCATGGTTTGCAAGAAAAAGTGGTGTTGCAAGATGTGATAATAATTGACAACAAAAATAGACAAGCATTCTTTAGCTAACAAATAACTATTTCATTATAAGATTGAGTAAACAAATAGTAGAAACACTATATTATCCAAACAATTCATTCATTATTTTGGCTGATAACCCAAAAATTAGAATCATGAGTTAAAAACGTAGAATTTCTCGTTTTACATTGGAATGCTCTATCATAAAACATATATCATTGGAGATGAAAAAGACTGGGTAGTCTTTATTCATGGCGCCGGCGGTAGCTCCTCCATATGGTTTCAACAAATAAAGGCCTTTAGAGAGAACTTTAAT
>JAURQA010000071.1 GCA_030836345.1 Bacteroidota bacterium | reverse complement strand
GTAGCCATTGGCGTTGTTGAATGCACTCAGTATGTGCAGGTTGCCTAAATCCAAAAATTCTATGTTAAAGAGTCCGTATGGATTCGCCCTTTTAGAAATTTAATATACCTCATGCCTCCCTATATTATTGCCAACAATGAACTTAAAAAGTTATGTCAGGCCATTGTGAAATCCTTGGATGGGGATGACCATTTTAAACCTTAATGTGGTTAATTTGTATATCTAATAAATCATGCTAGAAACATTAATAGAAGAGATTGTTAAAGACGACCAGGTTCATGCCAAATGGTTGAATTCTTTGTCCTATATGGAAAACTGTGGGGCACGTAAGATTTCTAAGTTTGAACATGCAGTTGATGTAGATATTATGGTGTTAAAACATGCCGCAGAAGAGCATAGGCATGCGTATTATCTTAAAAAACTAATTAAGAAAATAGACGAAACCGCTTGCCCTACCTATAATGATAAGGAGCTTTTAGGTTTGTTCAGCACCAAGCATTACTTGGGTAAGTTAGATATTTTTACCTCTCGTTATTTGCGAAGTAAACTGAATGTATCTGGAGACAAACTCAAGTATTTGGCCTATTTGCTCGTAACGTATTCTATTGAAGTGCGCGCCGATGGATTATACCCCGTATATCAAAAAGTTCTGAAAAGTATTCAGAGTAAAATTTCCGTCTATACCATCATCAAGGAAGAGGAAGGGCATTTGGAAGAAATGATTGCTTCTTTAGACCGATATCTACCGAACTGGCAAGCACATGCTGAGGTTGTTCTGGCATATGAACAAGAGCTTCACGACATTTGGGTGTCGGAAATTCGTGCGCAAGTTAAAAAAAGTAATTAACGATTCTGTTGGCTATTTTTTAAGCCATATCCAATTAGTTCATGGTATCCCAAGGTTTGGTTCTTGTGATACATAAATACGTAGTAATTATTCTCTGCTTGAGATTGAGAGCCTTCAAAGTTTGTATAATCAATGGTTCCATCCTCATTTACCACTACATATTGGTAATTGTAAAAGGCTTGTTTAAGCTGGATAATAGCTTCATATTGACCTGTTTCTGAATTGTGGTAACATTGAAACATGTCTTGAATTCGCCAATCGCTAAACTCGCCGAATACATATACTTTTTTGTTCTTTAACGCTTCCGATTTTAGCGAAAAATGGACAAAGACATAATCCGACCCGGTTCTGTTTGTTCCTATACTGGGCAAATCCCTGTTGTAAATGAGGTAGCGTCCGTTGTAATCTGCCCATCGGAGGTAATTGTCATATTTTCGGGTTTGATCTTGAATTAATATTGCATGCTTTTGCCCTTTGATATTTAGGCGATCCCTCACATTTGCTGCTGCACCTATAAGGCTTCGAATATCAAAAAATCGGTACTCATTGAGTCCTGAAAATAAGTTGCCTGTATTTTGATTGTATTGAAATTTATTTCCAGAAATAAATTGAGGTTTTAAGTCGTATTTGGCCGTATTCCAATCGCCGTTCTGCATAACCACGGTGTACAATTCTTGATAGGGTCTTGGAATGAGATATCCTTGGTTATTATTAAAGGTAAATGTTACCTGCTGATGGGTTCTTCGCGTATCTACCATCGGCGATTGTTTTACATTAACATCAAGATTCCCCTTCGTATCATAAATCATAATGCGTCGTGTAATAATAATATCCGTGGGATCGTAGTTTCGGTAAACCACCAATAGGTAGTTCCCAGATATTTTAGGTTTAACATTATCCGAAGGAAAATTAAAGGCGTAATGCGTGTATTGGGTGAGCACAGAATTAGAAAAAGTAGGATCAGGAACTTCATCATACATCATTCCATCCACGGTCATGTTCTTTGTCATGCCTTGGGTTTCATTCCACTGATAGTCACAATGGATTAGGGTGTATTGGAAGTAATCTTGCTCACTGGTGAGACGGTCAAACTGCAAAGACAAACTTTCCATGGACCCAAGGGGAGCTATGGGTATATTGAGTCCAGATTCAGATTGAACGCATTGAACCGTTCGCACATCTCCCTCATAAATATAATTCCCATACTGTATGGGTAAAATAGAGGCATTTGAAGTTAAAAACGATAATGATAAAAGGATGAATAAGGAGTTCCTCATGGTTTGGAATTTAATATATTCCAAAAGTATGCCAATTATTTTAAAATCTTAGGATTGTTGTTCCATCCATTGGTCAAATAAAGCATCGTATTCCTTCTGAGTTTTTTCTGATTTGGATAAAATTAGATTTCTTTCTTCAATAATGCTTTGCAATTGTTCAAAGTCAGCAGCCACTTCTGGTTTAGCTGCTCGGATATCTATTTCAGCTAAATCATTCGTAAAATCGGCTAATTTAGCGTCCAGTTCAGCCATTTTTTTCTCGATTTGAGCATAGGAGAATTTGCTGATCTTAGGTTTTTTAGCTTCCGTTTTTTTTGATTTCCCGAGCTCCTTTTTAGGCTCTCTCACGCTCATTTTATCCTGCTCCGTAAGGCTTTGTTCTTCTTTTTTTCTTAAATACTCCGCATATTCATCGTACGAACCAATAAACTCTCGAAGCTGTCCATCTTCAATCCACCAAATTTTATTAGCAACTCTACTCAAAAAGGTTCTATCGTGACTTACCACTACAAAGGTTCCCTTGTAATCCTCCAATGCCTGAGCAAGCACAGAGGCGCTAAACATATCCAAGTGATTGGTCGGTTCATCCAAGAGCAAAAAGTTGGCCTGCATGAGCAGAGTTTTAGCCAAAGCCAAACGACTCCGTTCACCCCCAGATAATACCTTTACCTTTTTGAATACCTCCTCGCCAGAGAACAGAAAGCAACCCAAGGTGCTTCTCAGTTCAGCATCCGTATACTGTCCACCAGCCCGGGCTATTTCCTGCAATAAATTGTTTTTTAGATTTAGGGATTCCATTTGATGTTGGGCAAAAAAGGCAGTTTCTACATTCCAGCCTGGTTCAATAACTCCCTCATAAGGCTCATGCTCCGCAATGAGCTTGAGCAAAGTGGTCTT
>JAURQA010000008.1 GCA_030836345.1 Bacteroidota bacterium | reverse complement strand
TTTAATGGGAGCTGCTTATACTGAACTCTCTGGAGCAGAGGAAGAAGCTATGAGCCATTTATTGCAAGCTGTCCAAAATGTAAATCCTGATTACAAAGTAGGATCGTTTCAAGAGAAATCAGCGCCAATTCACGTTTATTATTACTTAGCGGTGGCTTATGTTGAGGAGAATAAATGTGCATTTGCTAATAGAGCATTTGAAGAATTTCAAAAATACAAGTCTAAGGTAGATCAATATTACATTGATGAAGTTGATCGCCACATACAAAAGTGCCCTTTCAACGAATCAGAAAATACCGCGGGATGGGACAAAATTAAATTAAGTCC
The DNA here is from genome assembly GCA_030836345.1 of Bacteroidota bacterium. Lineage (GTDB taxonomy): Bacteria > Bacteroidota > Bacteroidia > NS11-12g > UBA955 > CALKCM01. The sequence goes on along the minus strand of JAURQA010000008.1, from coordinate 4,985 downwards.
AATTCAGTACGAGTTAACGAGTGAAAGTGTTGAAAAGCCTTTGAACCCTTTAGATTCAAACATAAATACGTACGTGGGGTTAGTAACAGAAAAACTGGTTTACACCACTAATGCTCCTCTTTATGGTGTGCAGATTGGTAGCAATAAGAACCCAACACCAACTAGTGTTTATAGGGATTTAAAAAATGTTGACGTATTTATTGATAGCTCAGGAATGATAAGGTATGTTGTTGGTCACTTTTCTTATCGAAAACAAGCTGAAAATTTACTAAAAACGATAATTGAAAAAGGATTTACTGATGCTTTCGTTGTGAATGTCAATGACGAAAAGAAATATTCAAATGAAGTAATAAGTTATAACAATATTAATTTACGTTCAGGCATTCGCGGTGCAGTAGAGTATTTCGTTCAATTGGGTTCATTTGAAGATACCATTCCATCAGAAATGACCTCTTTTTATTTTAAAATAGGCGGGATCCAAGAGTATAAGCGAGACAATAGGACGGTAATGGCAGTTGGGCCGTATGATACTTTTCGATTAGCAAAGATTGATAAGGACGAGGCAGTAGAAGTTGGAATAACCGATGCTTTTGTTGTTGCTTATAATAGAGGTAAGAAAATTCCCTTGCAAGAAGCTATAAATTATACGGATAAGGAGAAAAGTAGAGAGATCGAAGAGGAATAAACGGGTTGCTATAAAGCATTATCTTTCAGACAATAAGAGCCTCTTGATGTTGAGGTACTTTTTATTCTAATTACCAACTACTTTAATAGTTGCCGGTCATTTTTTTTATTTAAAAACATTACAAAAAAGCAAATCAATGGTTACGCTCAAATTCTATATGTTAACAAGCAATTTGAACTTTTGACTAAGAGTTTGATGAATTAACAGCTAGCGGATGCCTGTTTAACAATACTTTAGCGCCAGATTTTGAGACATAAAAAAGAGAGGGAAAAAACCTCCTCTCTTTTTTATAGGTTTGGTGCAATTGTTAAATTACTTTATGTCTATTTCAATGGCATTTAAAACGTCTACTCTGCCTCTCGTAACAAACACAACTACTTTTAAGTCATCTAAAACTACAGCACCGCCGCCGTCAGGGCCCGTACCATTGTAATCAGCAGGTACAGTGTAAGTAAATGTTTTGCTTATGCGACTAGATGCATTAGTAGATTCTGTTACAGGTTCTCCCCATTGACCTGTAATCAAATCTCTAAGTACGTGATTTTGAACATAGGCATTTTGAGGGCTTCCGCCGGCTTGTTTAGACACTAAACCGTCTTGAAGTAAAGCTACATTAATATGATTAACAGCACTTTCTCCTTGAGTGTAAAACAAATCTACATTAACAGTTAATAAATTATTGGCGTCTATTGTTGCTTCTGCGCCAATATTCACAGGAGCTTCTAGAGCGTTAACTGCAATGGCAGCTGTTTTCCAAGAACCTCTGCTCATGGCAGAGCCTCCCCTTTGCGCTTGTACTCCCAAAGTACTTGCTGGCAACCTATTAATCGTTCCAGCTGGATAGCCTGAAACGTCTGCTTGGGCATCAATAGCTGTTCCATATGGTGTTGTAAAATCAGCCCACCCTGCTGCAGGGTTTGCATATATTCCTGTATGCACAGCCATAATAATAAACTTATCAGCACCTAATTCAGCCTGCGCTGCAGCTGCTTTTACGTGGCCATCGGGACAAAACCCACATCGAACACCTGTGAAATCTTCTAACAAGGCAGCCCTGTTTAAAGGATCTGTGGAAGCTAAAAATGTTGCGGCTGAACCACCTCCTGTTGGAGTGCTATCATCAGCTTTTGGGTCAAATTCAGGATTAGGATTTAATGCTGTTTCTTGCTGACAAGAAGTAAAAGTCATTGCACCCAGCGCTATACTTAAAACGAATAATATTTTCTTCATGATTGTTTTAATTTTGAAGACACAAGATAATCAAAAGAATTGAAACAACTAGTCTGAAAGAGATATACAGTGAATAATTGAATTAACTAAATTTATTGACCCCCTAAATGTTAGGGAGCAATAATACAGTAATGGTTCATTGGTCTATATCGTAGTTTCTGTAGCTTGTAATGTATCCTTAGGCAGAAAATACACAGTATTTAAAATAAAAAAGCAGCTATTACAAGCTGCTTTTAATGTGGAGAATATCGGATTCGAACCGATGACCTCTTCACTGCCAGCGAAGCGCTCTAGCCAACTGAGCTAATCCCCCAAAATGAATTTGAAGAGTGCCAAAAGTATTTAAAAACTTCCGCTTTGTAACTCAAAAAGCTGATTACTTTTGTCTGCCCAATTATGATTTCAAACACCTTTAAAGTACACCTAGAAAAAGCACTTAAAAATGCTCAACTCACAAATTCACCAATTGAATCAGTGAATACGGTATCTGGAGGTTCAGTTAATAGAGCATATCAATTGCAATGTGGCAAGGAGCATTTCTTTTTGAAAGTTAATCGGTTGGACACTTTCCCAAAAATGTTTGAAAAAGAAGAGCTTGGGTTAAACTTATTGAGAAAATCTTCCGCCATAGCTGTACCAAAAGTGCTTTTAAAAGGAGAGTTTGAAGACCAAGCATATTTAATTTTAGAGTTCGCAGAAGCAAGTCGACCGATAAAAAATTATTGGGAGTTATTTGGGGAAGGTCTAGCTCAACTGCATCAAAACTCAGCCCTGAAGTTTGGTTTGGAGTACAATAATTATAATGGCTCATTGGCGCAAGTGAATGACTTTAGGTCGGATTGGATTAGTTTTTTTATCGAAAATAGATTGATGGAGCAACAACGTCAAGCAAGAGATAAAGGTAGGTTAGATGCACAACTTTCTGATATGTTGGAAAAGCTATACCCTAAGTTGAGCAGCATTTTTCCCGAAGAAAAGCCTGCTTTGCTGCATGGAGATTTATGGTCGGGGAACTATTTGGTAAAAGGTGGAATGCCTTGTTATATGGACCCAGCTGTATATTATGGACACAGAGAAGTAGATTTGGCAATGACTTTATTGTTCGGTGGATTCGATAAAAAAATGTACGAGAGCTACCATGCTAATTTTCCACTAGAGAGCGGTTGGGAACAACGAGTAGACCTTTTGAATTTATACCCATTGTTGGTTCATGTGAACTTATTTGGAGCATCTTATGCACAGCGGGTTAAAAGTATCTTAAAACGTTATTTAAAAATTAGTTGTGACGAATGAAGCTAGAAGTTGAAGCTAGGAGTATTGGAATCGAAGATGTTGATCAAGATAAAATATTTAGCATTTTCCAACGGTTACATACTAAGGTCGAGTTTGAGGGTTCAGGAATAGGGCTAGCCCATTGCAAGAAAATAGTAGAGTTACACAATGGTGAAATTTGGGTAAAATCTACGTTTGGAGAAGGAAGCACCTTTCACTTTACTATTCCAAATCAGCAGTAATAGTTCTTATACAAGTTAGATAAACGTAGCAGCAGTCCCAATTAGACGGGCTCTTTTTTTGTCTCAACCCTAGCTTACAATCTGCTAAAATTTTGTATAAACGAAAATTTAACATTTGTTAAACGAAAAATACATGTATATACATGTATTTTTGCAGTGTTATGAAAAGGAAAGATTTTTTAAAACGTGCTTTACTTGGAGGAGCCGCTGCGGTAATTAGCCCAACGCTTGCTTTTGCACATAGAAAAAGTAATTCAACCTACGATAAATTAATGGAAAGAGTGGGGTTTAACCACTTGCCAAATAAAGAATTAAAAACAATGAAAACAGTATTACACAAAGCATCAACACGAGGCCACGCTAACCATGGCTGGCTAGATTCGCATCACACTTTTAGTTTCGCTAACTACCACAATCCGGAAAGGATGAACTTCGGAGTTTTGCGAGTACTAAATGACGACCAAGTAGATAAAGGAATGGGATTCGGAACACACCCTCATGATAATATGGAAATTATTTCCATTCCCTTGGAAGGAGATTTAGAGCATAAAGACAGCATGGGCAACACTACGGTGATAAAAAATGGTGACGTGCAAGTAATGAGTGCAGGAACAGGTATTCAACACTCTGAATATAATAGGAGCAAAGACCATCAGGTGAAATTTCTACAGATTTGGTTGTTTCCAAAGCAACGAAATGTGACACCTCGGTATGATCAAATCTCTATTCAAGACATTAAAAAGAAAAACGAATTGTACCAAATACTTTCTCCGAACGAAAATGATGAGGGAGTTTGGATTCACCAAGATGCTTGGTTCCATTTAGGAGAGTTTGATAACGAAACAGCCGCTACGTATCAAGTAAAAAAGGAAGGAAATGGGGTTTACTTTTTCATCTTAGAAGGGAATGTAGAGATAGATGGTGAAAGTTTAAACAAAAGAGACGGCTTTGGGGTTTGGGATACCAAATCCATAGCTTTTAAAGCAGAAAAAAATGCCAGATTTTTGGCAATGGAAGTACCAATGAATATATAATTAAAAAAAATGGGATTTATAGAAGATCAAAAATGGCGTTACGCAACTAAAAAGTTTGACGCATCAAAAAAAGTTAGCAATAAGGATTTAGAAGACTTGCAAGAGGCAATACAATTAGCTGCAACTTCTTACGGATTGCAATTGTTCAAAGTGTTAGTTGTTGAGAACAAAAACAAAAGGGACCTGTTGAAACCTGCTTCTTGGGGGCAAGCTCAAATTACAGACGCATCTCACTTATTAGTTTTTTGCAACTACACCGAGGTAAAAGAAGAGCATTTAAATCACTACGCGAGTTTGAAGGCGAAAGCGAGCAATATTCCTGTAGAAAGCTTATCAGGATATATGGAGTTTATTCAAAGTGCGCTATCAGCAAGAACGCCAGAGCAAATTGACAACTGGACGGCAAAGCAAACCTATATTGGCCTAGCCAATTTAATGAGCGCAGCGGCAGAGTTGAAAATTGACACCTGTCCAATGGAAGGTTTTGATGCGGCTAAATATGAGGAGATTCTAGGACTATCT
>JAURQA010000070.1 GCA_030836345.1 Bacteroidota bacterium | reverse complement strand
CAAACGCTTCTTTTTTCTCCTTGGAATACGCATCTAATAGGGCGATAGATGAAGAGCCCCTCTCAAGATCTGCGGGGAAGTCTACGTAAAAATTCTCTTTTGCTCCATCTAGCAAAAGTTCCGTACCGTAATATATGCTTGGAATACCTCTTGTAGTAAACAAAAGCATCATGGCCATTTTCCATTTATCTATGTCTCCCCCTACTTCGGAAAATATTCGATTGGAAAAATCGCAATCAACAAAGGTGTTCAATTGCTCGGGGTATTGGTAAAGTAGATCATTTTCGAAGATCTGATGCAATTCCCGAAACCCTTGACCATTTCCATAGCCCTCGGACAAGGCGAAATTACAGGCTTCAAAAAAGGTATAATCTGTTACTGTTTTGAGAGTATTGTCCTTAAACTGAACGAGGTTGTTGGCGGCATAACAGGCTTGCTGAATACTGTTTCCTGTATGAACCATCCCATAAATTTTTAGTTCTGGAAAGTTTTGTTGTATTAACTCGTGCAATTGCTGGGTGTATTTTTTATTTAACTTATTTCCCAATTCTATTTTAAATCCAGAAAAAGAAAATGACTCTGCCCACCACAGCGCCACTTGATTTGCATATGTAATCATGTGCGCATTACATTCATTTATGCGAAGTGTGGTAGAAGATGTAATAAAATTGGAGGGTGCTGTTTCATTACTAAACCAACCCGTATCAAAATAATTATGCATCCAATGTTTATGACTAAAACTGCTTGGAAGTAATTCCATATTTACCTTAATTCCATATTTTTGAGATTGTACAATCAATTCATCTAGCGTATTTTGGTTTCCAAATCTTTCATCTATGCTGAAATGATTGGTTATTAATTTTCCGGTATAGGTGTTTTTCTTTTGCTTATTGTTTTGTATTGGACTTAAATTGATGGCTGTAATTCCCAAATGATTAAGATATGGAAGTTTGTTTATTACGCCTTGTAAATCGCCCCCATGCCTGGCCTTATCCAAATCAATATTTACCATATCCTGAGACTTTGAACTTGGTATAACATCATTTTTGGTGTTTCCATTTGAGAACCTGTCCACGAGTATTTCATATAAGACATCTGATGTTTTATAGGGCAATACATTCTTAGTTGTCCGTGCTTTTAATTCATACCTAAGCCTAAAGTTCCGTATACCTCTTATCCTATTCCATGAGGATTGAACATTGGAATAAAACTCAAGAAATCCTGGCTTAGCCTCAGCAGTGATTTTGACCTGCAAATAGGCAATATGCCTATTTGCAGATGGTTTTTTCCCGATAAACTCTACTCCCTCATAATCCTTCATAAAAACTTGTGCAGCAGAAATCTCACTAGCATTGACAATAATTTCTAGGACAGGATTTGAGAATCCAACATACCAATGTGGAGGTGCCATATTCCAAACTTTACTTGGGATGGCTTTAACACTGTTTATAGATATTAGTGCTAGTAGAGTTACGAAGCTCTTAAGCTTGATCATAATACAAAAAAAAGCATTAGAGTTGAACAAACACAGCAAATTTCATTGGTTGTTCATATGTTTTGAAATACTTGAAAAAAAAATGATTTTAACAATTGGGTGTCAATTGCTTTCCCTTATATTTGACTCCCGTAGCGTTACTCGAATATTATGAAGAAAACCAAGTATATTTTTGTTACGGGTGGGGTAACCTCCTCTTTGGGCAAAGGAATTATTGCCGCATCATTGGCTAAACTTTTACAGGCTCGAAATTACTCTGTTACCATTCAAAAGTTTGACCCTTATATAAATGTTGACCCTGGAACGCTGAATCCCTATGAACATGGTGAGTGTTATGTAACGGATGATGGCGCTGAAACGGATTTAGATTTGGGCCATTACGAACGTTTTTTAAACGTAGCTACCTCGCAAGCGAATAATGTGACCACTGGCAGGATTTACCAAACAGTTATAGATAATGAACGGGAAGGTAAATATCTAGGAAAAACCGTTCAAGTGATTCCCCATATTACGGATGAAATCAAACGCCGCATGAGAATTCTTGGTGATAGTGGAGAATATGATATTGTTATTACTGAAATTGGCGGAACCGTGGGAGATATTGAAAGCTTGCCTTATGTGGAGAGTATTCGACAACTTTTATGGGATATAGGCAATGACAATGGAATTGTTTTGCATTTAACTTTAGTTCCTTATTTGGCTGCGGCTGGAGAACTAAAAACTAAACCAACCCAGCACTCTGTTAAAAATTTACTTGAGCTAGGCATTCAGCCGGATGTTCTTATTTGTAGAAGTGAGAAGCATTTGCCTCAGGAATTAAGAAAAAAGGTAGCGCGCTTTTGTAATGTAACTCAAAATGCAGTGATCGAAAGTAGAGATGTTAAGACCATATATGAGGTTCCTTTGGTTATGTTAAAGGAAAAATTGGATAAGGTGGTTTTAGCAAAACTAAAATTAAGCAGTAAAGTAGAACCTAATTTAGATAACTGGAAAGATTTCCTATCTAAATTAACGCACCCAAGCAGCGAGGTTAACATTGCCTTGGTGGGCAAATATGTCGAATTGCCTGATGCTTATAAGAGCATCAATGAAGCATTTATACATGCGGGCGCTTCAAACGAATGCAAAGTAAAAGTAGACTGCATCCAAAGTGAAATGATCGAAGCAGGTAATGTTTCGGATAAACTAAAAAAATATGACGGCATTCTTGTAGCCCCGGGATTTGGGGATCGAGGAATTGAAGGAAAGATATTAGCCGTTCAATATGCTAGAGAAAATAATGTTCCCTTCTTTGGTATTTGCCTAGGAATGCAATGTTCTGTGGTAGAATATGCAAGGAATGTATTAAAAGTAAAAGGAGCCCATTCTGCCGAAATGGGAGATGTCTCGAACCCTGTCATTGACATGATGGAGGATCAAAAGAAAATTTCTAAAATGGGTGGAACGATGCGATTGGGTGAATATAAGTGTCAACTCGTTAAGGGCAGCCAGGCTGCTAAAGCGTATGGAAAAACCAATATATTGGAAAGACACAGACACCGGTATGAGCTCAACGATAAATACAAGGCTAAACTGGAGAAAGCTGGAATGCAAATAACGGGTACAAATCCAGATACAGGACTAACGGAAATTGTTGAAATTCCAGAACACCCTTATTTCGTTGGGGTTCAATTTCACCCAGAATTAAAGAGCACAGTAGACAACCCGCATCCTTTATTTATTCGCTTTATACGAGCCGCCATGGATAAGCAGAAAGATAAAAATTTCTAAAGTAAATTTACATCCTATCTGCCGTTTCAATACCCAGTAATCCCAAGGAGGTTTTGATGGTATTGGCAGTCATGTGGCTGAGTTTTAATCGAAAAGACTTGAGCGTGGCATTTTCTTCTTTTAAAACAGGTGCCTCGGAGTAAAACTTATTATACCCTTTGGCTAAATCTAAAACATACTGAGCTATTTTACTTGGATTCATTTGATTAGATGCTTCCACTAAAGAGCTATTAAACTCATAAATTTTCTTTATTAAATCGGCCTCTGATGGAAGTAAGGTTTTGGGTAACTGCTCTACAATATCCGAGTTTTTACTCTTAGCTAGCATGCTTTGAATTCTGGCATAAGCATACATAACAAAAGGACCCGTATCGCCTTGAAGATCGATAGACTCCTGAGGATTAAATACCATTCGTTTTTTGGGATCTACTTTGAGAATGAAAAATTTTAGTGCGGCCATTCCTAACTTATAACATAGGCTGTTAATATCAGAATCAGACATAGCATCTGTTTTCCCAAGTTCTAAGGTTCGTACTTTGGCGTTTGCCACCATATCATCCACTAAGTCATCTGCATCAACTACCGTTCCCTCTCTGCTTTTCATTTTTCCACTGGGCAAGTCAACCATTCCGTAACTCAAATGAAATAAACCTGGAGCATAACTTCGGTTCAGTTTTGCCATGATGAGCTGTAGTACTTTAAAATGATAATCCTGCTCATTTCCCACAACATAAATACTGCGCTGTGCTTTATATTCCTCAAATTTCAGTTCTGCAGTTCCCATGTCTTGGGTCATGTATACAGATGTACCGTCTTTTCTTAGAATCAACTTTTGGTCCAGCCCATCTTCTTTAAGATCTACCCAAACACTGCCATCTTCTTTTTTTAGAAATGCTCCCGATTTCAATCCTTCTTCAACCAGATCTTTCCCCAAGTTGTAGGTATTGCTCTCGTAATAATAGGTGTCAAAATGGACCCCTAATTTTTCATACGTTCTGTTAAAGCCTTGGTAAACCCAAGCATTCATCTTTTCCCAAACTGCGCGAACCTCTGGAACATTGTTTTCCCAATCTAAGAGCATTTGCTGGCAAGATTTCATGAGCTCACTATTGTTTCTCACCAAATCTGTAATAGCCGCTTTGACCTTATCCATTTTATCCCCTTCAATCTTGCAATACTCTTGGTATAGCTCAATGGCTTTATCCTTTACCTCTTCCGATATCGAATCAAAATTGCCCCTTAAGACTTCTTCGATTACCGAGCGCGTTTGTGATTTGAGTTCTTGCTCAAATTTAACATAGTAGTCTCCAACCAGGTGATCGCCTTTTTTTCCTGAGGATTCAGGAGTTTCCCCGTTTCCAAAGCGTTGCCAAGCGAGCATACTTTTGCAAATATGAATCCCCCGATCATTAATAAGGTTGGCTTTTACTACTTCAAACCCATTATACTCTAAAATTTCTGAGACAGAGAAACCCAATAGGTTATTTCTAATGTGCCCCAAATGCAAGGGCTTGTTGGTATTGGGTGAGGAGTACTCAACCATTACCGTAACCTCTTTGTTGCTCTGTTTTCTCGGGTAATTAGACCAATTTTCAGTAAGAAAATTAATGTAAACGGTGGGATTAATCACTACGTTTAAAAATCCCTTTATTACATTATACGAGTCAATAAATTGGCACTTTTCAATGAGCGCTTCTCCAACTTCCTTTGCGGTATCCTCCGGTCTTGCTTTAGAATATCTTAGAAGTGGAAATACTACAAATGTGAAATCACCTTCAAAATCACTACTTGTAGGCTCTATTTTAGCCTCATAATCCAAATCATACAAGGATTTCAACACCTCTGAGATGTCTTCCTCCAATTGCGCTACGATATTCATAAGCTACAAAGTTACATTTTTACTTGCCATAATTCGCCCTTAATTCCTTCGTATATTTATCTATTATTCGATAGACATAAAGATGAACTGTTCTGTAAAGAGGCATTTTTGAAGACGTTTTTATACAAATAAATAGATCAAATGAGGCTGGAAATTGGGGCTTGCTATTAAACCCAATCATAAAGCCTATTCTATTTTAATCGATCTGGATTATTGCTTAAAAAGGCTTTCCAACCAGAAGCAGATTTCCCCTTGGGAGCACCAAATTCTTTGGGAGCAAATTGGAACTGATGGCAGACAGCTGCAGCTAAACCATCCGTAGCATCTAAACTTTTCGCTTCTAATTTTTTTCCTAATATTGATTCAAGCATTTTGGCTACTTGTTCTTTACTAGCTGCTCCATTCCCCACAATGCTTTGCTTTATTTTTCTCGGTTCGTATTCATATACTTTCAACCCTTTACCTAAGGCTGCGGCAATAGCTACTCCTTGCGCTCTTCCAAGCTTGAGCATGCTTTGTGCATTTTTCCCATAAAAAGGAGCTTCAATGCTTACAATATTCGCTTTAAATCCTTCTATTAACTCACTGATGCGCCTATATATAGCTTGCAATTTGTCTCCGTGATTTTCATACATGCCCAATTTTATTTCGCCCATGCCCACGTAAATGAGCTTATTGCCTTGAACTTCAATTACTCCATATCCCAAAAGGTTTGTACCTGGATCAATTCCGAGAATAATTTTCTTTTCGACCACATTTCAAATATAACCTTAGGACTTCTGTAGCCTGCAAATAGTTTCGCACAGCATAAGAGTATTGAAAGAGATTATTATCTTAAGAATGGTGAAGTGTCAAGGATTATATTATTATTTAGACAGCTAAAAACATATTAAAAAAGGCCCTCAGGAAGGGAATCCATCGGGCCAATATATATAGGGAAGGTGTTCTATTAATCTACATTATCATGTAAATGCTTATTTGGCTTAACCGCTGGTTCTGGTGTTTCCTCGGGTGTTTCACCAATAACTATCTTAGATACTTTATCATCGGTGCTTTGCGGTGCATGAACAATAACCTCTTTTCGTCTCAAATAAGCCGGTACGTTAAGATCTGCATCGTTATTGTGATTGCCCAACAATACATCTCTTTCCTTACGTATACGTTCTGCACGCGATTTGTGCATTAAGTCTTCTACAAAGGGGTCTTCAGATTGATCATCTAATAATAGCGTAGGCTCCACTCCAATTTGTGGCGCATTTATATCTTCTAATGCTTCCGAATTACTTACCTCTATGTTTGGCTCGGGTGCAATAAATGCCTCAAAACCCGTGGCTATAACGGTAATTGATATCTCATCCTCT
>JAURQA010000069.1 GCA_030836345.1 Bacteroidota bacterium | reverse complement strand
TAACAATTCAAAATGAACAGTGTTCCAATGCTTTTTGTTCATATGATACCCCGGCTCAATTTGAGTATACTGTTCTCTTAGTTCAAGCGCTTTTTGAGGGTTGCATTTGAGATTGATGGAATCAAAATTCTCCACATTACCTAAACAAAACATTTTACCCGCCACTTTCCAAACGATGGTCTTGCTGTCAAAGGGGAAGCCCTCTTCAACATGATTTTTGGATAAACAATATTGTTGAACAAATTCAAACATGAACTGTGGATTATTTGGGTTCGCAAAGTTAAGTTAGGGGCATAACTTTGAAAAATATTTATTAAATGAAAGTTCAAAAACTAAAATCACTAGTCACAGTAGTCCTGATTTTTCTTTTTACTTTAGGCTTAGGTGCTCAGGTAAATACCCCACCTAAAAAGAAAGCTAAAGTGATTAAGCATGAAGTACTTGAGTTTTTAAATACTGGCATTGTCCATTACAAGGGCGTACCTTATACTGGAGAAAGCTGGGCCTATTTTGATAAGCCCAGGAAAATTCATGAGAAATTTACTTGGTTAAATGGGAGCCAGCACGGGCCTTATGTGGAGTATAACGAGGTAGGAACAATTATAGCAAAGGATACTTGGTCCCAAGGAAAAAAACACGGAGGCTTTGATTATAGATATGGTATGGGCCAACGCAAAGCTAAGGGAACATTTAAAAATGGGAGGCTACATGGCCAAGTTTGGGGGTGGTATTATACTGGAACTCCAAAATATTATGGAAATTATTCAAATGGGGTTAGAAATGGAAAAAATATTACGTATTTCAAAGACGGCGATGTAGAGCAAATAGCCTATTTGGTCGATGGTAAGCCACAAGGAACTATTTTTAGTTATTATACGGACAGCATTCTAAGGAGCGAAATTGAATTTCGGGATGGAGTAAAGAATGGATATTCTTATAAATATCACAGATCGGGTTGCCCGGCAGAAGAATCCTATTACAAAAACGGACAGTTAGATAGCATAAAACGTGTTTATGGGGAGATAGGCTGCCGCTTAATAGCTCAATCGAGTCTTAAAAATGGGAAGAATGATGGCCGGTTTTTAACCTTTGATTTTACGGGAGATACTTTGCTAGACTGTACGTATGTTGCTGGTGTTTTTGATGGTTCTTATAAAGCGTGGCATGGAAAGCACTTGGAAACCATTGGAAGATATAGTCTAGGTGAGCCCATAGGTTATTGGTATTACAATTTATCCTCTGGATTAAAAATGAGACATGGACGCTACTTGGATGGAAAAATGTCTGGGAAATGGTATTTTTATGATGTGGAGGGTTATCTCTTGTTGACTAATGTTTACGATGAGGATGGAGATGTCATAAAACAGAAGTTTTATAAGAGAAAACGAAATCGTATGATTAAATATCCGCATAAGAATGAACGCAAATAAGCCTTTTGTTTTGGGTCTTTCAGGGCTAAGTGGAGCTGGAAAGACGTTTTATATTCAGCATTTAAAAAGTCTTTTGAAAATGAATCTTTCCATTCTCACCTTCGATGATTACTACAAACCGTTTAGTGAGCAGAAAGTGGATGAAAATGGAGTGCCTAATTTTGATTTGCCAAGTGCTTTAAATATTGAGTTATATATAAATCATCTTAAATCATTAATGGAGGGCCAAACTGTTCGAAAGGAGCAGTATCAATTTGAATTAGAGAATCCAGAAATGAAGATATTAGAAATACCTTCAGCTCCTGTAATTATCGCCGAAGGACTATTTGTATATGAAATTGAAGAAATTAGAGACTTATTGGATTACAAGATTTTTTTAACCTGCGACGAATCCCTCTGTTTGGAGCGTAGGCTCAAAAGAGATACCGAAGAGAGAGGTATCCCAAAAGAGAGAAGCACCTACCAGTGGGATGCTCATGTCCTGCCTGCATATAAGCAATTTATCAAACCCTATCAATCTATGTGCGATGTTACCTACCATAACGAAGGTAGCCCTGAAGATAATTTGAAACAATTAACTAAAATAGTTCAAGAAAGAACCACTGTTCTTAATTAACTTACCCTTCACATGATGCTTTTTGTATTACAAACATTAGAATCCATCTGGTGGTTAGCTCCAATCATCGGTTTTTCTGTGTTATTCGCGTTTTTGTATTATCGAAGACAGCCGCTTGATAAGCCACGATATAAGATATTACTCATTATTTTGCGAACATTAGGTGCAGCATCCCTACTATTATTGTTGCTTGCGCCCATTCTAAAATTCACCCAGGTGAAAGTAGAAAAGCCATTGGTCATGGTCTATAATGATGTAAGCGAGTCGCTGATTCAAGACTCAGCAAGAAGTGCTCAATTAAAAAGTGCACTAAATACATTGGAGGGCTTTGATGTGCAATGGAATGATTTTGCCTCCAATTTAGTTCCTTTTGGAGATTCAATATCTTTAAAAAAGACTAATTTTCAAATAATTAATGCGAATATTCACGCTTTAGAAAAGGATAATAATATTGCTGCAGCCATTGTCCTTTCAGATGGCATTGTGAACGCAGGTGGAAGCCCCATATATCCCATTCATAAAACCCCCATATTTACACTGGGTTTGGGCAATCCAAGAAGTGTTCCAGATGTGAGTGTATTGAATGTCTTAGCAAATAGGTCTGTATTTAAAGGCAATGAGACCTTGCTTGAATCCAGTATTCGATTAAAGCAATGCAACGGCTTTATTGTTAAAGTGGAGTTGTTTGATGGGGATCAACGCATTACACAACGAAACCTTTTGCCAGCAAGCGATAATGAAGTAGAGCGTATAGAATTCTCTCTTAAACCTGAAGGTATAGGTAAACATATATATACGGTCCAAGCTACAATTAAAGAGAAAGAGAGAAACAAATCCAACAACAGAAAAGCCGTTTTAATAAATGTCGAAGACAATCAAAAAAAAGTGCATATTTTGGCACATGGAGCCCATCCGGATATAGGAGCCATAAAAGCAGCACTTAAACCCGAAAAAACCTTCTCGGTATCCATGACAGCTATATCAGAACCTATAAAACCATCAGATATATACATTGTTCATGGGATGCCGCTAACCAGGTTAGAAATGAATTATGTCAACAAACTCATGCGATCGAAAGCGCCATTTTGGTGCATAAGTACAACTCAGTCAAGAGTGGCTATATGGTCCTCTTTTTCTGAAGGGTTGCAGATTCAAGAAAGAGGTTTGTTTACCAATCAATCGGGTGCTTCGGCAAATAGGGCATTCACAGAATTTTTTGTTAGCCCCAAATCATGGAAACAAATAGAGCAGTTTCCCCCTCTGACTTCCCCATATATTAAAGTGGAAGCTGGAGTGAAACTCAAAACGCTATTTACTCAAAAAATTGGGAATGTGAGATCTGATATCCCTCTTTGGTCGCTTTATGAAAAGGAGGGGCAACGAACCGCTTGGCTTTTTGGTGAAGGGATATGGCGTTGGCGCTTAGCTGATTTTCGAAAGAATAAATCATGGGACTATGCCGATGAACTGATCGTGAAGACGGTGCAATATTTAAGTTCCTCAACCACAAAAAATGGATTTATAAGTTATCCATCTAGTGCATTGCTTGGTCAAGGCCAACCGGTGATTTTATCTGCAGAATTTACAGATGAAACTGGAGCTAAAATAAATGAATACCCCGTTTCTGCTCTTATTGAGGGAGAAAACGGATTTAAAAAAGCAATTCAATTT
>JAURQA010000068.1 GCA_030836345.1 Bacteroidota bacterium | reverse complement strand
TCAGAGTGATAGCAATTACGCATATGCGCTAATAGAAGTTTCTGGAAAGCTCGATGATGTCATCCAAACCAGAAACCACGGGACAACTTGGTTTACTAGATCTGAGCCAGAAGATGCAGACAATGGGATTCCAGATGAAGACTTTACCCGAGGACAAGCCTGGTATGACTTAGTGATTGCGGTGGATCCTAATAATGAGAACATTCTTATTGCGGGAGGTATTGATTTATTCAGATCGACAGATGGTGCAGGTACTTGGACTCAAATATCCAAATGGTCCAACAATAATAATTTACTAAATCTGTCTTGCCCTTTAGTGCATGCAGATCAACACGCGATCATATTTAAAGATAATTCTTCTAATACATGTCTTTTTGGTAACGATGGCGGCGTCTTTTATTCCACCAATGTTTCTCTTGCTGAATCCTCTTCCTCAGCCATATTGAGTAGAAATAAAAACTACAATACAACACAGTTTTATTGGGGAGATATTGCCAATACAAAAAATAGCAACAACTTAATTGCTGGAGCACAGGACAATGGAACCCAGAAGTTTACCACTTCAGGGATTAATTCTACGCAGACTGTTAAGAGTGGTGACGGGGCCTACTGTTTTATTGACAAGGCAAATTCCAACAAACAAATAGCATCTTACGTATACAATAGTTATGAATATACGTTAAACAATTGGGCCAATAGATTTACCCTGATTAACGATAGAGATGCCGCGAATGGCTCTTTTATAAATTGTGCCGAATGGGATGATAATGGCTCTGGTTTAATTACAAATAAAGATAATGGTAAGTTATACCGTATTAAATTAACAGACACCAAGGGGGCACTAGAGACAGTTGAATATGCGGATGGTGATGTTGCAACAGTGATAAAAGCCTTTGAGGGTGTAAACGAGAAATCCAGGGTATGGATTGGAAACAATAAAGGTAAGGTATTCGTAACAGAGGATTTTTGGAAAACAACCCCTACATTCCTTGACAAAACTGGTGCCATAAATACGGGTGCCATTAGTGATATTTTCAATTGGAATAGCAGCGATACGGTTTTTGTAACCTTATCGAACTATGGAGTAAACAATATATATTACAGCAATGATGGGGGGTCCTCATGGACCGCAAAAGATGGAAATCTTCCAAACGTTCCCGTATGGTCATTAGTTCTGAACCCAAATAAGCCTTATGAAGCAGTCATTGGCACCGAATCTGGAATATTTGCCACTAGTAATATTTTTGCAAGCTCTCCCAACTGGCAAGAATACACCGAAGGCATGGGAAATGTAAAAATTGCAACACTTAAGGTAAGAGATACAGATGATGAAATTTTAGCGGTCACTCATGGGAGAGGTATATTTACATCCGGTGCATTTGAATCCCTGAAGCCTGAGGTGGATTTTTCTGCAGATGCAACTTTGGCTTGTGCTAATGACATAATTACTCTTACAGATGCATCATTTTACGACCCTACATCTTGGGCATGGTCATTTGAACCTTATGGAAATGTAACTTACTTAGGAGGTACAGACTCAACCAGTCAAAACCCAAAGGTGCAACTAAATAGTGGAACATACAGCATTAGCCTCCAGGCCAGTAATTCTTTGGGAACCAATACAAGGGAAAGGACATCATATCTTACTATTAAGGATGTTCCAGCTACACCCACGATACGTTTATCCTGGGATACCTTGTATGCCTCTTATTCTGGAACCGGAACCATTCACTGGTTTTTGAATAATGTAGAAGTAGGTACTGGAGATTCCTTAAAATTAGAGAGTAATGGCTATTATACAGCTTATTTAAAAAATCTAGATTGTATAAGTGATAGCGCTTCTGGAATTCAATTTAATGCATTAAGCCTTGATTTAGCTAAAGAAGTAGGATTATCTATTTATCCAAACCCAGCGGAAGATATCATTAATGTGGATGCTTATTTTGAGATTTCAGAAATTTCATTCTTTGACTTGAAAGGTAAAGTTATTCTTAAAAAAACATTTAATGGACAACTTAAGGCTCGAGTAACATTGCCTGAGGCATTGAATATGCAGACTTTAATTGTTCAGGTTTTAGGATCAAATGGAGAATCGTACCGAAAGGTAATGGCAATAAATGCGAATTAAATTAGGAGGTGTGCCAGAGCATTTTAATTATCTCTGGAAATGGTCTTACACGCAAGAACTCTTTCGAAAAGCAGGGCATTATTTAGAATGGACTGACTTTAAAGGGGGTACAGGGGCCATGATTGAGAGTTTAGAAAAGGATGATATAGATGTAGCTATTATGCTTACCGAGGGGGCCATTGCTGCCATTGATAAAGGGCATGATTTTAAAATTCGACTCCCATTTGTTATTTCTCCCTTAATATGGGGTGTGTTTTCAAGTACAAATAGGGTAGATCCACTGCCCAATGGATACAAAAACGCAAAATTTGCAGTAAGTAGATTGTACTCTGGAAGCCATTTAATGTCCCAATTTTTGGCAAGTAAACATGGGTCTCATTTAACGCCCAAGAACTTTGTTGTCTCTGAAAATCTAAAAGGAGCTATTTCAGCGCTTGAATCTGGTAAAGCAGACTTTTTCCTTTGGGAGAAATATATGACTCTTAACTTAGTTGAAGAACGAATTTTCAACTATAATGGTCAAGTAACAGCCCCTTGGCCTGCGTTTGTATTTGTGAGCAAGACAGATAAACAAACCATTGAAAAGGAAAGCTTAAAGGAATTAGTAGATAGTGCTATTAAGAATTTTCTTTCCTGGGATAGAACAGAGGCCATTTCAGAAATAAGTCAACACTTTGGTCTCAGAAAGGAAGACACTGAAAATTGGTTTGATGAGGTAAGATATTACGATGGAAATAAATACTGGGTTGATCGCATTTTAGCTGCCCAATACATTATGCAGGCAAATGACATGTGCGACACAATTCATCCTTTGGAAGATCTGTGTGAATTATAGAGTATAAATTAAATAAGGTTGCCGATCTCGTTTAAACTTTTCGAGGGAAGCAGTCCATTTTTTGCGAATGACAGCGCTTGTTTTACCTGCCATAATATCATTTCTTAAATCTGAATTACCGCTCAATTTATCAAAAAAATCATCCTTAAAGAAGGTGTTTTTATCCGGGCATTCTTTGTACAACATAATGAGCCATTCGAGATAGACTTTTTTATGCAAAACCATATAAAATCTAGCAAAATCGTGCAATAGGTAACCACGGCATTGTTTCCCTTTAAAGGGAGGATTAAATGCCTTTCCTTTAATATCCTGTGGCGTAAAGTAATAAGTCCCCATTTTTAGCCATGGTGCTCCAAAACATTCAAAAGGCATGCTTGTACCACGACCCATACTCATCACAGTACCCTCAAAAAGCCCCAACGATGGATAAAGGATAATGCTCTCAAAAGTAGGAAGGTTAGGAGAGGGCGCTATAGGAAGACCGAAGGACATAGATTTAGAATACTGATCGCATCTAATGACTGTGAGTGGGCAAGTATCTTTGGTTTCTAGCCAACCCTCTCCATTAATCATAAAGGCCAATTCGCCTAGTGTCATTCCATGAACGAGGGGTATTGGATGCATACCAACCATGCTTCTATATTTATCATCTAAAATTGGTCCATCTGTATAATGGCCATTGGGGTTTGGTCGATCCAAAATAATAAGTCTCGTTTGAGTTTCTGCACAAGCTTGCATGATGTAATGCATGCTAGATAAATAGGTATAAAATCGCACGCCTACATCTTGCAAATCAAAAACCACTACATCAATATCTTCTAACTGCTCTGGCTTAGGCTTTTTATTCGACCCATAAAGAGATAAAATCGGAAGTGCGGTTTTTGGATCTTTCCCGTTTACTATATGCTGCCCATTGGCTGCATCCCCTCTAAATCCATGTTCTAAAGCAAATATCGTTGTTACATCTAATCCTGCACCTAAAAAACTATCAACCAAATGAACCCTGCCAATCCGTGAAGTTTTATTTGCAACTACTGCAATTCTTTGAGAATCTAGCAATGAAAAATAAACATCCGTTCGTTCTGCACCTACCTTAATTTTTCCATAATCAAAATGCCTTCTAGGGGAATTTTGTTTAGAAATACTCACTTCCTTATCCGTTTTTAAAGCTTCTATTTCAGCAGGTAAAAATTGTGCGCTGAAAATGCTGATAATGAAAAATAGGGATTTATATTTGAGGTGAAAAGTCATGCAGTGGTATCTAATACTCGCCAACAAATTTAGTGCAAATAAAGCAAAAAGCTTTTCTAAGTCAATAACTAAACTAGCCATCATAACTGTGTCACTTTCAGTGGCAATAATGTTGCTTAGCATATCTATTGTAACCGAATTTCAAAGTGCTATAAAGTCAAAAATTACAGGTTTAAGTGGAGATATTTTAATAGAAAGCATGGCCAATGTTCAGAATGGAGAACAGGAAATTTTAAGTGATTCTATTTCTCAGCAACTCCAATTTGTAAAAAAAATGGAGAATGTAAAGATCGCCAGCTTTGCATTAAATAAACCCTGCATAGTTAAGGGGGAAGAGGAAATCGAAGGATTGATTGCAAGAGCGGTAGATGAAGAATACCCATTTCAATTTATCAAAAAATTTATTTCGGAAGGACGGATACCAAATTTTAAGGAGAGCAATAATGAAGTTATTATTAGCTCAGTTACAGCTTCAAAAGTAAATCTTAAAGTAGGTGATAAAATGGTCATGATGTTTTTTAAAAATGACGAATCAGGCACACGAGCGAAAGCAATAAACCCAAGAATCGTTGGTATTTTTAATACAGGCATCAGTGAATACGATAATCATACGTTGTATACGAGTAAGGCAGCACTTCGCAGGGTTCTTATTCCTAATGAGTCCTTTTCGCAAATGGAGGTGTTTTTAAAAGATGGAGCTATTTCAGACCATGAAGTTTCGTCTATTCAAGAAATAGTAAACCCTTCATTGTTTCAGGTGAGATCTGCGAAGGAATACAATTGGCAAATTTTTGAATGGTTGAAAATATTAGACACGAATGTTTGGGTAATTATTGCCATTATGGTTCTAGTAGCTGCAATAACCATGTGCACTACGGTTTTAATTTTAATCACGGAAAAAACCAATACCATAGGAATGCTAAAAGCCATGGGGGCAACCAATGGAGAAATGCGAAGGCTTTTTCTTCTTCAAGCCTCACGAATTGCCATATTTGGGCTGCTCTTTGGAAACTTATTGGCCTTTATTTTGGGTTACTTACAAACCAAAACGAAATTCATTAAATTAGATGCTGAAACGTATTATCTAGATCACGTAGTTTTACATTTTAAATTAAATCATGTGATTTTGATTAATGTATTTTCCATTGTTTTAGTAATCCTTATCATGATGATACCAGTGTCCGTTATTTCTAAATTAAATCCTATAAAGAGCATTCGATTTAATTGA
>JAURQA010000067.1 GCA_030836345.1 Bacteroidota bacterium | reverse complement strand
TGCCATCCACCATTATTGCTAGCCAGCTCAAAATCCAACAATTTTTTGGCAAAATAACGCTCTCCCCATCTCCAGTCGATGAGTAAGTGCTTTGTTAGAAAGGAGGATACAACCATGCGTATGCGATTGTGCATGAATCCAGTGGTGTTTAGCTCTCTCATGCCTGCATCTACGATGGGATACCCTGTTTTACCTTCACACCATGCCTTAAAATCTTTTTCATTATTGCGCCAATTAATTTGGTCGTATTGTTTTTTGAAGGATTGATGGGCTACATGAGGGAAATGATGTAATATTTGCATGTAAAAATCTCTCCAAATTAATTCATTCACCCATTTTTCGGAAAGACTCATGCCTTTTTTCAATTTTTCTCGAATGGAAATGGTCCCAAATCTAAAATGTATACTTAATCTACTCGTTCCTTGGATAGATGGGATGTCTCTGTGTTTTTCGTATTCTTTAATAGTTTTCTGCGGAACGTTTCGTTCGGGAATAGCAAGGGAATTGTGTTTAAATCCCATTTCTTTGAGGCTAGGTATTTTTTCAAAATCTGATGAGTTGAAATTCGAAAAATAATTTTCTGTTGGATAAGCTTTACCGTAATAATCGGTGTACTTAGCTTTCCATTTCTTCGAATATGGAGTATATACTGTGTAGGGGAGACCGTCATCTTTAGTTACCTCATCCATTTCAAAAATACATTGATCCTTAAAACTTAAAAAGTCACAATCGTGGATTTTTGCAAGCGTTAATATTGCTTTATCCCGATCTTTTGCATAGGGTTCATAATCGCGATTTACATATATCTTTTCTGGTTTTTCGGTTTCCGAAAAAAGAGTTTTCCATACTTCTTTAGTATTTCCGTATTCCACCCTTAGGCTGGAATTTAGATCGCGTAATTCAGATTGAAGTCTTATTATTTCACCGTGGATAAATGAAACACGGGGGTCATGCTCCTCTAAATGATTCAAAATTGAAGTGTCAAAAATAAATATAGCTTGCGTCTGTCCATTTTTTAAGGATTCATATAAGCCCGCATTGTCTTCTAATCGCAAATCGCGTCTAAACCAAAAATAATTCATAATTTATACTAAATCTCTTAAAGCCTTATCCAATTTTCCATAATCATATTTAAAGCCCATGGCCAAAGTGGCTTTAGGTACTATTTGCTTATTGCTTAAAGCCACAGAGCTTCGCTGTCCCATCGCCATTTTAATGACTGTTGAGGGTATATTTGGATGAAATCCAGTTTTGTTTTGCACCGCAGCTAATTGCTTCATGAATGCTATTTGTGTTGCACTTACAGGTGCCACTCCGTTTACAATTTCAGGCGTTTTGTTTTCTATCATAAAACGATATAGATTGCATAAATCCGTTATATGAATCCAACTCAAATAATTTTGGGGCGAGCCAACGGTTGGAAATATATTAAGGAAGGCTGTTTTATTAGCCACTGGAAAAAATCCACCTTCTTTTTGCAAAACAATCCCGGTACGAATGATGCCAACCTCCATTCCAAGTTCTTTAAATTTGGAAGCTTCAATTTCCCAATTATTACAAACATGAGCCATGAAATCAGTTCCAAATGGGGAATTTTCATCGGCATTTAATACGGGTTCTTTATAGCAACCTATGGCTGAAGTACTGACTATTTTACTTGGCTTTCTTTCGAGTTTCTTAATTTCTGAATAGAGCAATTGAGTTGATTCTATTCTGCTGCGGTATATTGTATCTTTATACTCATTTGACCAGGCTTTATCTATTACTCCTGCTCCTGCTAAGTGAACCACTGCATCTACATTATCAAAAGCTTTAGGATCGATATAGGATTGATCAATATCCCATTTATAGTCGTTTTTATGGGAAGGATTTCGAGATAAGTTTTTGACTGTAAAACCTTTTTGCATTAAGATTTGTTTAATTTTAGATCCTACGTTTCCGGATCCACCTGTTAAAAGAATTATCATTATGGCGAATTTAACTACTAACAAACCCAAGTCGAAAAATGTTGTAAAATCGACGAAAAAGGATTTTGAGGGAATGTATTTCATTCGGGATATTGAAAACCTTACTGGAATAAAAGCTTACACCCTGAGAGTATGGGAACAACGCTATGATATTTTAGATACTAAACGAACGGATACGAACATTAGGTATTACGATAATGACGATTTGCGTTTTTTAATTAGTGTTGGTATTCTTAATTCCAATGGCATTAAAATCAGTAAGATCGCAGGCATGACCAAAGATGAAGTGCAGCTAAAAGCGAGAGTTTTCAGTGAAAGCCAAATTAAAAATGAGGGAGTCATGCAGTCTTTGGGCGACGCTATGTTGCGCTTTAATGAGCGTGAGTTTATCCAAATACTTCATGGTTTTATTGATAAATCAGGTATGGAATCGACCATGTTTGATATCATCTTTCCGTTTCTTAAACACCTCGGTATTTTATGGCTGGATGGCTCGGTTTCAATTGCACATGAACATTTCGTAACTAATATATTAAAACATCAACTGTACTCTGCAATTGGCAATTTAGATGTACTCAAAAGTGCGAATGCCAGGAAGTATGTATTATTTGTTCCTAATGGCGAAAACCATAGTTTGAGCATCATTTTTGCTGAATATATGCTCCGTGTGAGGGGTCAAAAAGTATTTTCTTTGGGAGAATCTGTTCCTTTAGAGGAGTTGCATGTAATCGTTAAGGAAGTAAGACCTGATGTGCTTTTTGTGAGTATCACCAATTCAAACATGAATTTAATTCCTGAGGCATATGCTAAAACTCTTTCCAATAATTGGCCTAATTTAAATGTGCTGTTAACTGGAAATTATGTGGTGGGAAAGAAGTTTAATCTCCCTAAAAACGTCAATATAGTTGCCGATCAGAAAGATTTTGATTTGTATGTAAATAGGTTTGAAGTTGAAATGAGACCTTAAATCATTTCTCGCAAACGTTTTGCAAGTTCTTCATTTACTGGGTGCAATGGAGGACGACAGACGGTGGAGCATAATTCCATTTCGTTTAAAATCTCCTTAATCCCTCCGGGACTCCCATCTTCAAAAATAGCGCCACAAAGGGCAAGAGATGCTTCGTGTATTTCACGCGCCTTTGAATAGTTTTTTTGGTTGCATAAATGTACCATCTCATTAAAAGCAGATGGAATGGCATGGTTTACAACAGATATTACGCCGGCGGCTCCTAAACACATCATCGGAAATGTAAGGGCATCATCACCACTAATTACCTCAAAATTAGCTGGTTTGTGAGCTAGTATATCCATGATTTGCTCCATGTTTCCACTTGCCTCTTTGGTGGCAATAACATTAGATAGTTTAGCAATTTCAAGCTGCGTTCCTGCGGTCATATTACTCCCAGTTCTTCCTGGAACATTGTATATTATTATGGGTAGGGGTGATGCTTCTGCCACTTGCTTATAATGATTTATAATGCCTGACTGGTTAGGTTTATTGTAATATGGACTTACCGATAGTACTGCCGAAATACCGCTTAAATCAAAGGATTGTAGGTCGGCTGTAATTGCCGCTGTATTATTTCCCCCAATACCAACCACTATGGGAACCCTTCCATTCACTCTATGAACAAAGTGTCGGACAATTTTTTGTTTCTCCTCACCGTTTAACGTGGCCACTTCACCAGTGGTTCCTAAGGCAACTAAATAGTTTGTCTTATGAGTAATAAGATGTTCTATTATGTTACTTAACGCTTCGTAATCGACACTTAAATCATCTTTAAAGGGGGTAACTACAGCTGTGGCTGCACCATGCAGATTTAACATGGTTCAAAGGTAAGTAGAATTCGATTTTAATACTTATGATTTTAGGAATATTGAAATTCCCTTCGTTTGTGGAAATTGATCAAATATGGCAATGGTTACAAGGACAATAGGAACACTTAATACCATTCCTGCTACACCCCAAATGGCTCCCCAAACAGATAATGCAAGGATTACAACAAAGCCATTAATATTTAATTTATCTACGAAAACTTTGGGTTCTATAAAGTTTCCTACTACAATTTGTAAAGTTCCTATTGCAAATAAAACAAGCAAGAACGGTTGCAGTGCTCCAAATTGAAACAAGGCTACTAGCGATGGAAAAATTGTGGCTATTAAGGAACCAACACTCGGAATATAGTTCAATAAAAAGATAAGTAAGGCCCAAAAGAAAGCTAGATCAACTCCAATTATTAGTAAAATAATATAAGAAGATACTCCAGTGATAAGGCTTACTCCTGTTTTAAGTATAATGTAGTTGCCCATCGATTTTTTTATACTATTTAAAACTTCAACGGTATTTAGTAAAGCCGATTTATTTGGAATGGATTTTTTTAATTTGGGCGTGAAATATTCGGATTCAATAATTATAAAAATGATATATAAAACAATCATAAAGCTATTGCTTACTAATCCCGAAAGTTGATTTAGTAGTGAACCAGCCAAGGCCTGTATATCCATCTCTTTTAACCAACCTACAGAAATCATTTCTAGGTCTAAATGGTATTTATTCCTTGCCCAAGTTTCAAAGTTGCGCAAATTTTGCTGATATTTTGGCGCCAACTCATTAATTTCTTTTAAATTATGAATCATGGCGTCCAAAATAAAATAGCCAGCGGTAGCAATGATAATAGTAGAAAAAAGATAGGCTATCCATCGGGGAAACCTAAATTTGCCTATTTTACTACTTTGAATTTTTGTCGTAATCTCAAAAATGATAAACCAAATTAAGATAGCTATAAATAGAGGTATTAGAACTTTCTTAGCAGCTACCAATGCATAAACAGACAATACGAGCAGTGCAATTATTTTAAGGAATTTATTTAGCATTGTTTTTTGGTTTTAAGCTGTTCACATGTTTCAATGATGCGTTAAGCAAATTTTCCAAAACTCCTTCAGAAGTCAATAAATCATCTGGGATTACAATGAAATCTTTCATCATACTTCCATGTTCTTTGGGGTGATTCGCAGAGGGTATTTGGGAAAGGTTTAGGTATTTTTCTATCGGCAGTCGGAGACAAATCTTATCATTGGAACCGATAAAAACCACCATGTAAGTATTTGCTGATTGAAAAGGCATTTTTTTCCCCTTTAATGCTCCCAAAATTGGTTTGCATACCGCATTGAGAAAAGCCTTTTTTTCGTCTCGGTCCATGTTCTTTAACAAATCTACTGAATTCTATGTAAGTAGGTATCAATATCCGTTAAGAAATTGGGAAAGGTATATGTTTTCTCTTGTAAGCCAATACTGAGATCATAGCAGCGGACCGATTTATTTGACCTAAAATAGCCAACTCGACAAACTGCTTTACTTAAGGATATTAATGAATTTAAGGACTCCTCACCATTCATATCGAGGTTTATTGCAAAGTCATAAGACGTATTTATGATTTTTTTGCATTGCTTTGTTTTTGGAGAACCCCAAAGAGTTAAATCTTTACGGCTAATAAAAGTGGTGTTATCCAGTTTTTCAGCAGGTATATTCTTTGTTTTATTAAAAAATACAAGTCGATGAATCTCCTTACCCTCCGAAATTAATTTTCTCTCAAATGCATCGATTAAAGTGCTGTTTGAGAGTATGTTTTCATCTAAAATAAATAGTAAATTTTTGCTTACAGGATAGTTGGGTATGCCTAATTTTCTTTTGCGTTTATGCGCAATTTTAGCAATAATTTTAGCTCCTATTTTATATCTTAGCTTGGTTTTCAATGAACGTTTTTTATTCTTCTAATTTGCTGTTCCCAGAAATAATAGCTATTAACTGATTCTCATCAATAATTTCTACTCCTAATGCTTCCGCCTTAGCTAGCTTGCTTGGACCAATTTTATCGCCAGCGACGAGATAAGTAGTATTTTTAGATACGCTGCTTCCCACTTTTCCACCGTTGGCTGTAATAGCTTCTTTTATGCCATCTCTACTAAATTGGGCGAATGTTCCACTCACTACTAATGTTTTTCCTATAAGTATATCTCCAATAAGTACCTTCTTTTCAGATTTAAACTGAAGCCCGGCATTTTTAAGTTGAATTACATGTTCAATGTTTTTAGGAACTCTGAAATATGCGTGAACGGATTGAGCAATTTTACTTCCAATTTCCTCCACGGATTCCAGTTCCTCTTTGGTTGCGGCAATAAGTTCTTCAATGGCAAGAAAATGAGCCGCTAGTTTTTTTGCCACAGTTTCGCCTACGTATCGAATACCTAAGCCAAACAGTACTTTGGGAAATGGTATGGCCTTTGATTTTTCTATGCCTTCAATGATATTTGAGGCTGATTTTTCTCCCATGCGTTCAAGTTTCATTAGCTGGTTATATTCCAACGCGTATAAATCAGCTGGTTTTTTTGCAAAATCATTTTCGTGAAGAGTTCTTAGTAATTCTATACCAATGCTATTTATATCCATTGCCTTCCTGCCCACAAAATGTTCTAACTTGCCAATAACTTGAGGTTTGCAGTCAATTTCATTGCTGCAATAATGTTGTACTTCAGCTTCCTTTCGGATCAATGGACTGTTGCACTCTGGACAAAAAGTAGGGAATATGATTTGTATTGAATCGCTCTTTCTTTTCGATAAATTGACTCCGGTTATTTTTGGAATAATTTCTCCTCCTTTTTCTACCATTACCGTATCACCCAATCGCACGTCTAAACGTTCAATCTCATTTGCATTGTGTAAGCTAGCTCGTTTAACTGTGGTTCCGAGGAGTTGAACTGGAATTAAATCAGCTACTGGGGTAATTGCTCCTGTTCTTCCTATTTGATAGCTAACATTCTTCAATGTAGTTTCAACGGTTTCGGTCTCATATTTATAAGCAATGGCCCATCGGGGAGATTTTGCTGTGAAGCCCAGTTCATCCTGAGTATTGAGCTCATTTACCTTAATAACTACGCCATCGGTATCGTAACCAAGGGTTTTACGTTTCGTCTCCCAAAGTTCAATAAATGCCTTCACTTCCTCTAAATTTTGGCATAATTGACTGCTTTCAGCAGTTTTAATTCCCCAAGATTTGGCTTGCTGTAATGAATCCCAGTGGGTCTGAAAAGACCTGTCATCCGCAAGTAAGTGATACAGTATAATGTCCAATGGCCTTTTAGCTACCTCTTTGGCATCCTTCATTTTTAGCGACCCTGAAGCTAGATTTCGAGGATTTGCATAGGTAGGTTGACCTTTTAAGGCCCTATCTCTATTTAGTTTTTCAAAGCCTGCTCTATGAATAAATATTTCACCTCGTATTTCAAAGGTATCCAAAAATGGCGCATCCAGTTTTTTTCGATGCGAGCGAATGGTACCAACATTTTGTGTGACATCGTCTCCTTGAGTTCCGTCTCCCCGGGTTATGGCTTGCGTATATTGACCGTTTTTGTAAAAAATACTAATGGCTAATCCGTCAATCTTTAATTCACAGACAAATTCTACGGGCTTTTCAACAGCTTTTTGAATGCGTGCATGCCACTCTTCTATTTCTTCCCAGGAGTATGCATTGCTCAAACTAAGCATTCTTCTCTTATGGGGGACGGTTTCAAAGGTTGTATTTAAGTCGCTTCCTATATTTTGGGTTGGACTGTCTGACTCGACAAACTGGGGGAACTTAATTTCAAGGTCCTCCAATTCGCGCATCAGCATATCGAAGTCTCTATCTCCTATGCTTGGTTGAGACAGAACATAATATTTATAATTGTGTTCACGCAGTTCTTGGGTGAGTTGTAAAATTCTGTACTTAGCTTCAGTAGGCTCTAATTGCTGCATTTCTTATGCAATGTTAAGCAATAATATAATGAGCTTTTACACCATTTTTCCCATGACGAAAATAGAAAAGTATGTGATGTAATATATTTAAGATTTATCTATTGATGGATGACTATTTTTTAGTCTTGGTCATCATAAGAAGAAGTGTCATTTTCCAATTCAGCAGCAGCCTCTTTCTCTAAACGTTTAGCAGTATCTACAAGTTTGGTTACTATTTGCCATTTACGTGTAGCGCCCAATACCCCTAATTTATCTTCAAAAAAATGGGTGTTCAATTTTGAATCTTCATATTTACCGAAACAATGCAAGAACACATCTTTTTCAACTATCGTAAATTCATCTGGAGGAGAACTTACTTTTTCTATTTCGGTCAGGGCCTTTTCTGTTGGGACTTCCGAGAGCATAGTTAAGTGTAAACTTTTCGTATCTGTTCGGTAAATTTTGGCAAATGGATTAACTTTAATTGATAATTCAATATTTTTAACGGTTCGAGCAATAACTGGAACCTTAAATCCAAATTTCTTTTCTATGGCTTTCGAAATTTTAAGTGAAATTTCTTGTTCTGTTTCAGAACCATCTCCTTCAAACAAAACATTAACACCAGTTAAAAAATTTTGGACGCTGGTATAGCCTAATTCCCTATACAAATTGAGCAGGTCGTCCATACCATGGTCTCCCGTACTTGAACTTCTGCTTTCGCCTAATATGGAAATATACTTCATTATTGCTGCAATGATAAGTAAAAAATACGAACCCACCCGATATGTTTTACTGAAATAGCATTTATAAGACAATTATTTCTAAGTGTAGGAGGGAAAAAAGAGTAGCACTATCTTATACAAGGATATTTTAACGACTTGTGAAGTAGAATGCTGAATTTTATACATTGAATATGTCCTCCAAATATTAACGGACATTGTTTCGTTGTATTTCATACATTTAATTCGCAACTTATTCAAAATACAAACACCATGAAAAGATTTCTTCTTCTAGTAATTGTTTTTAGTATACTTCAACTTAATGCAGATGATAAATGCAAGATGAAAGCAAAGGAATATTTGATGCAAAAGAGGTATTCCAAGGCATTAAAGCTAACTGAAAAGTGTTTGAAAGAGGATAGATCTGCCATTGAATGCTATTTTATTCGAGCTGCGGCAGAACTTGAAATGAGTGAGCTGTCGAAATATAAAACAGGAGATATTAATTATTTTAAGAAAGCGGTTAAATCTCTTAAAAAAGGAATTGAAAAAGATGAAAGTGAAACATTAAAAAAAGAATATGTCACTTATGTTCAACGCATTGTCAAAAAAACCAATCAAGAAGCCTTAAGATCTTACGCCCAAAAGCGTTATTCAAAAGCCATTTTGCTTTACAGGGACAACTTTGAAATGACGGGCGATACGATTGCAAGAGCCATGCAGGGCATGTCTTATTACAAGCAAGGGAAAGTTTTTGATGGAGTGGAGATTTTAAAGCCTGTCTCTTATTGGATGTATGATGCATTTTTTGATTCCATGCATCAAAAAACTTATATGTGGGAGCCTTTTGCCACCTTGGGCGCATATTATATAAAGGAGGGCTTGTTTGATAGTGCGCAGTTTTATACAGAAATGGGACTTGAGCTATTTCCACTTCATCCTCTATTGAGAAAGAATGCAAAACAGCTATTGGTCTTTGACCTAAAAAAATCTGCGAGGCGAGGGGTAACCGTCGACTTTATTGAGATTATTAATAAGGGATTGTATTTTTTCCCTAGTGATAGTTTCTTTCTTATTAATCAAAATTCTTATTTTTTAGATAAAATGGCACGCTACTCATCTAATGGAGAGGACGGTCTGGTGGATACGGCCTTCACAGCGTTTTATCAAGCAAAACAGCATGATATTCTTCAAAATGCAAAAAATGGGGTAGATGAATTTTTAATTAAAGATTCTTTAGCATTTGTTTTTAAATGCTTGGACTATGGTTTAAGAACCAATACTAGAAAACTTGCAGCTTATTTCTTTAAAAAATGGTTTACCCATATAAATAAATTCAAAGATTACACGGAATTTCATTCGGAAAGATTATTAAGCAAACCTGATGAAAATGTAAGTAGAAGATTAACAGCCATTATGTTTGAAGATGGGAGGACCTCTTTTCCCAAAAACAACACAATCAAAAATGCCCAATTTAACTTTTTTAGATCTTGGCTTAAGGAGTCGTCAAGCCGAACAATCTTAGATGATAAATTATTTATGTGTTCTTCTCTTATTGACGATTTTGGCCGAACGAAAGAATTGAAGGATGCTAAAATAAAGTTACTTAAGCAGGTGTATGATTTTGAAATGAAAGCCGGTAATATGGAAGAAGTCTGGCAAACATTCCGAGGGTTGCAAATGGAAACAGGATTGCCATTGGATGCATTAAAAGGAGCTATAGCAAAAAGAGATTTTGAAGAACGTTTTGTGGGATCTGCTATTGCGTATGAACAAATAAATGGCCGTAAAGTGGCCCAAACGGGTTGGACAGGATCTGCAAGGTATTGTGATCCAGGTCGTATGCCAGATAGTACGCTGAAAAAGGTGATTAGTCGTTTGAATTATTTCAGACAAAATGCGGGAATTTTAGAGCCTTTATACCTAAGTCAAAGACGCTTAGCACGCAGCCAGGCTGCCGCAGTAATGTATTCGGGGAAGGGTGTTTTTACGAGAGACCCTGAACCCAGCACGCACCCATGCTTTACGCCGGAGGGAAAAGAGGCGGCTAAAATTGTTCAAGGGGTTTTAGATAATAATCCTGCACAAGCCATAACAAATCTAATGAATGATCGAAGGAGTCTTGAGTTAGCCAATAGGCAATCTCTTTTAAATATAGGCAATGAATATTGTGGCTTTGGCGCAGCAGAGGATAATAGTGTATTTTGGTTACTGGACACAAGTAATACCCGTTCGAATGATTATCATAGAACCCATTTTGTGTGCTGGCCTCCTGAAGGCCTAGCTCCACGAATGCTTTTGTTTGGAAAATGGTCTTTTGCCTTAAACGCCAATTTATCTGGTGCATCTGTTTCTGTCTCAAAAGCAGGCAATGCGGTGAAGGTTTCAAAGGTGAGGGTAGAAGCATTGCCTGGATTAACCTTACAAACTTTAATTTTTGAACCCTCGATAAGTCTTGCTAATTCGAAGGCTGGCGATCAATTTGATGTTCAAGTAAAACTTAAGGATGGCAGCGTTTACAAATATAAAATCGCGCTTTTTGATTATAAAAAATAAAGCTATATTTGCAGCCCATTTGCACGCGTGGCGAAATTGGTAGACGCGCTAGACTTAGGATCTAGTGCCGTGAGGTGTGTGGGTTCGAGTCCCTCCGCGTGCACTTAAATTGAAAACCTGCATCCAAGATGCGGGTTTTTGATTGTTTTAAGGGTTTGGCAAAATGCCTCGAACTGACCGATTGTCAGCTGATGAAGTTTGGTACAATAATTACATATAATATCCCGTGAACGTTAAATACAACAAAATTGATGACCTGAATGCTACAATCGTTGTAGATATAGCAAAAGAAGATTACGAACAAAAGGTAAATGATGAAGTTAAAAAGCTTCAGAAAAAAGTTGTTCTCAAAGGCTTTAGACAAGGTAAAGCTCCCATGGCTATGGTGAATAAGATGTATGGGAAATCCATACTGGCTGATGAGCTTAACTCAATGGCATCCAAGAAATTGAATGAATATATTACTGAAAACAAATTGGATATTCTAGGATACCCCATGAGTAGTGATACTTTAGAGAGTAAAATTGATTTAGAAAGTAACGAAGAGTTTTCCTTTGCCTTTGATTTAGGCTTGGCTCCTTCTTTTGAATTAAAAATTGATAAAAAGGATAAACTACCTCTCTATAGATTAGAAGTCACCAAAACAGAGATTGATAAGGATATCGCTCATGCGAGGGAGCAATCAGGCGATATGGAAGTGGTAGATGTTTCAGAAGGAGAGGATATTATTTATGCCTTTGCAACGGAATTAAACGAAGATGGTAATGCCTTAGAGGGCGGCGTTGAAAAAGCAACCATCTCTTTTGTTGCTAATATGATTGAAGACAAAAAACTCCAAAAGAAATTCTTAGGTCTTAAAGCTGGTGACACCCTTAATGCCAATATTAAAAAGGTTTTTAATGATAATGAAACCGTGATTTCAAACACTTTGGCCATGCCAAAAGAAGGAGTGAATGATTTAAATGACTCCTTTACTATTGAAGTTACAGAAGTTAAAAGACGCACATTAGCGGAGCTAAACGAGGACTTTTATAAGAATATGTTTGGTGCTGAAGATTTTCCCAAAAATGAAGAGGAATACAGAGATCGAGTAAAAGCGAACTTGGAACGATATTATGCCAACGAAGCGCAAACATGGTTGGATCATGAAATTGGTGATTATATCATTGAAAAGCATGGTTTAAACTTACCAGACAACTTTTTAAAACGATGGTTGCAAGCATCTAATGAAAAAGAATACAATGCGGAAAATATTGATGAGCGATATGCAAAAGAAAGAGAAGCCTTAGTAAGAAGACTTATTGTTGAAAAAGTAGCGGAAAAAGAAGAAATAAAAGCCAATGCTGAGGATATTAAAGAAGAAGCCTCTATTTACTTTGTGAGCATGTACCGTCAATATGGAATGAATGCGAGCATACAAGATGCCTTTATTGCTGAAACAGTTGAGAAAAAGCTAAAAGAAAGAGAATTTGTAGAACAAATGGGAGATCGAGTGGTTTATAGAAAGGTATATGATGCAATTAAGCAAATTATTACCTTAAAAGAAAAAAAGACAAGCATCGAGAAATATTATAAGATGGTTAACGAACACAAACATTAAATTTGTAAATATGAGACCCGAAGAAATAGGAAAAGAATTTAAAAAATACGCGGTTAAACATTTAGGCTTAAACAG
>JAURQA010000066.1 GCA_030836345.1 Bacteroidota bacterium | reverse complement strand
TATTCTACATTTACAGAGAGCGCATTTCGAACAATATTTACATAGGCATTCCCTCCATACACATTGTGCTTAGGGATAAATCGCTCATTTACATCATAGCCCTTTATGGTCTCTATAATACTTTGCCTATCATCCGACGTTAAGGTTCTATTTAGCGCAGAGAGACCACCCGTAATTTGTATTTTATTTAAAGAAGTATTGCCCTCAATATTAGCACCACTTATGACCTGCTTCGCATACCCAAATCGGTCATCAATATTTCCTTTTTGATTTCCTGCAAATGCCTTTACCCTTAAATGTTCATTAATTTCATATTCAGCTCGCGCACCTTGTATAGCATAGTCAATTCCAATACGCCTTTGCTCATATGCTCTAAACAACAGCCCAGAACCCAATTGATCATAGAAAGAACCAATGGTTAATTCTAGTTTTTCCAGTTTTTTATTGATTTGCCAATAGCCAATGCCATGATCCGTATAGCTTCCAATAGGATTAAGCAAAGGAGAATTAAAAAAACCATCGTATCGCACCGTAAACGTATAGCCATTAATCCGGTAGTTCATATTTAACCAAGACTCCAAGCTGTTGCTTCCTTCGAGGTATACTTTGGTATTCGCCCCAATTTTATCGTCACGGATGTATTTTTGGTAATTGGTGATAAGGTTCCCGCTAAACTGGCCTTTGTCATTGGACTGAGCAAATGCCGAAGAAGCATGAATAATACCGATTAAAATGAATAATCTCTTCACAGTATGGCAATAATACAAAGCAAAGCCAAAAGTCCATGGGCAGAAAGGGTATTTTTTGTAATAATTTGCGTCCTAATCGATAAAGCATGCGTTCATGAAAGCCAAAAATGAGCCTTCATATTTCAATTGGATATTTTAGATTTTTCCTAGTTTCACATGCTCCTTAGCGAGTTTTATTATCAAAACATTACTTTTGCTACATGTCACAGTTTATACTAAGCAATCCAAATTTTGCGCCCATGGTGGGTCTTGTGCAATTAAATAGGCCTAAAGAACTCAACGCATTAAACTTAGAGTTAATGGGGCAATTGCGAGATGCGCTTGTAGAAATGGACGAGAATCCAGACATTCGATGCATCATTGTTACCGGCAATGAACGCGCATTCGCTGCGGGTGCAGATATTAAGCAAATGGCAGGTAAAAATGCCATTGATATGCTCAAAATAGATCAGTTTTCGACTTGGGACACCATTCGCAGAGTAAAAAAGCCAATTATTGCGGCAGTCTCTGGCTTTGCGCTCGGAGGAGGCCATGAACTATGCATGCTTTGCGATATGATTATTGCCAGTGAAACGGCTAAGTTTGGACAGCCTGAGATTAATATTGGGGTGATGCCAGGTGCCGGTGGTACTCAACGAATGACCAGAGTCGTAGGCAAGGTCAACGCCATGGAATTGGTGCTTACAGGCAAATTTATTGATGCTCAGCGAGCCTACGAATTAGGCCTGGTAAATAGGGTAGTTCCTGTGGCGCTCTATTTAGAAGAAGCCACTAAATTGGCTACTGAAATTTGTCAGAAATCTCCTCTAGCAGTGCAAGCAGCAAAAGAGAGCATTCTTAAAGCCTATGAAACTCCTTTGCAAGAAGGCTTGGCTTTTGAACGTAAAAATTTCTATATGCTATTTGCTAGCGAAGACCAGAAAGAGGGAATGGCTGCTTTTGTAGAAAAACGAAAAGCTGATTTTAAAGGAAAATAAATCCATCAAGTCTACTACAGTAAAAAGGCTCTTCAGATGAAGAGCCTTTTTTATTTAATGTATTCTCCGAAATTATTTTGCAACAACTCCGTTCACATAAGTATAATTGTCGCCTACTTTAGTCCAGACCGTAACAACGATAGATGTATTTTCTGGAGTGTAATCCCAAGGAATAATTCTATTCGCACCTCTTTCATAGCTTGTTGGAGGGATTAGAGAGAAAGACTTTGTAAACTCTTTTCCAGAAGGAGTAGTTCCCGAAGCAGCTGCAACAAATGCTTGCTGTCCTTCCATGGTCCCATCTCCAACCAATGAAGCACGAGTTATATTTAAGTGCTCATATTCTCTGTTGTCAGGTTTTCCGGTTATTTTCTGTAAGCCTACAACCTTGTTTTCTAATGCAATTACAGAATAATATAAATCACCCGTATAATCTTCAAAGGCTTTGATTTTTACGTCGCATGTTAATTTAGTAGCCGTTAATGTTTTTACAGCAGCAACACCAATTTGTGGTTCATTTGCTATAAGATCGGTAATGTTTTTACCATAGGTATTTGCAGTATAATTTGCATCGGTATAAGCACCACCAGCATTTACGCCATTAACATTAAAAAATGGAATACCTCCCTTACTTTTCATAGTTATATATAAGTCGGGAAGAAAGCCAGCGTAGTCTGATTTGCCATCAGCTTTGATGTAATGAGGCATTGTTTCTCCGTCCGGAGGGAAATAAAAAGAAACCATTTCATCTGTGGTGAATTTTTTCATCATTTCTTTATATGCAGGTCCGCCATAGGCGCCACATGGAGGACACCATGTGGCGCCTATATACGCTACAAAACCTCTTTGTGTTTGCTCAACAACTAAAGCTGTTTCAGCGCCACCATTGCCATTGTTTCCACCGCCGGTGTCTTCGTCTTTGCCTTTGTCTTTTTTACAGCCTGCTGCGAAGATCAAAAGACCCGCTACGCTGCTTAGTAATAATAATTTTTTCATTTATGTATCTTTTTAATTAGTTGGTTAAACCAAATGTACAACTATTATTTAAAGTAAAATATATAAATGATTTTATTTTAGTCAGTATAGTGTAAATTTAAATATATTATATAATAAGTTAAAACCGATCGAATATTTGTGTGATAGCATAATATATAAGGAAACATTCCATCTGTTGAGGTATGTGTATGTAAAAGTTGATAAATAAATGTATCATGTATTTATTAGTATTAATTAGGATATATTTGGCGTGGATTGAGACTCGATGTTCTTCTTGTTATTTTTCCCAGTATTGCAAAATTAGGGACCAAAAAAAAGGCTCTTCATTATGAAGAGCCTTTAAATATATTAAGATGTTTTATGGAATTATTTTGCAACAACTCCGTTCACATAAGCGTAATTGTCGCCTACTTTAGACCAAAGCGTAACAACGATTGTTGTATTTCCTGGAGTATATTTCCAAGGAATAACAGGATTCGTTCCTCTTTCATAACTTGCTGGAGGAGTAAGAGAAAATGACTTAGTCATTTCTTTACCTGAAGCGATAGAAGCTGAACCAACAGCATCAAAAGCCACTTGACCTTCCATCGTGCCGTCACCAACTAATGATGCCCTTGCAATGTTTCGGTGCTCGTATGAATTATTGTCTGGTTGTCCAGAAATCTTCTGTAAACCTACGGCACTATTTTCTATAGCTAAAACACTGTAGAATAATTCGCCTGTATAATCTTCGTATGCTTT
>JAURQA010000065.1 GCA_030836345.1 Bacteroidota bacterium | reverse complement strand
TGGGTACAAGAGGCCTAATAGAAGCCTACGGGGCTAATGCAGATCAATCCATTAAATCCTCTGCAGTAAAACAGTTTGCCCTTACCAAAGATTTTACTTTAACCACAGATTTTAATAATGAAAACAGTTTACATATCATTTGCAAGCGGATCAATGCAGAAATCCTAAATACGGCATATGGAGCTAATGATTTGTCCTTAAGCATTCGAATTAATCAAAGCCAAGAAAGTTTATTTTTTGAAGTGTGTGAAGAGTTTTACCTCGTTCAAGTGGTAGCTGTTTAGGAGAGCATTTTACATGCCTAGAAGAGTTTCTTCTGGTTTCTTCCCGTCCACCATCCACTCTGGATTTTCTAGCAATTGTTTTACCCTAACAAGGAATCCAACACTCTCGCGTCCATCAATAATCCTGTGATCGTAGCTTAAAGCTAAATACATCATCGGACGAATATGAACTTCACCATTAATTGCCACCGGTCTTTGCACAATGTTGTGCATTCCTAAAATAGCACTTTGTGGGGCATTTATAATCGGAGTACTCATCATGCTTCCAAATACTCCACCATTGGTTATAGTAAAGGTTCCGCCAGTCATTTCATCAATGCTTAATTTATTATCTCTTGCTTTCACGGCTAGGCGTTTTACTTCCGCTTCGATGCCATCTAAACTTAAGGATTCTGCATTTCTTATTACAGGAACCACTAATCCTTTGGGTGCCGAAACAGCAATTGAAATATCACAATAATCATGGTAAGCAATTTCTTCACCAACAATACTGGCATTTACTGCTTTCCATTCCATCAACGATATGCAACATGCCCTGGTAAAAAAGCTCATGAATCCTAAACCAACTCCATGTTTCTCAGCAAAGTCTTTTTTATACTTACTTCTTAAGTCCATGATTGGCTTCATATCAACCTCGTTAAAAGTGGTTAACATAGCCGTTTCATTTTTTACAGCAACGAGTCTACGGCTAATGGTTTTACGCAGGTTACTCATTTTCTGGCGAGTTTCTTCTCTTCCGCCTGAACCTAATCCCCCTGATTTAACACCACCAAGTTTTACGATGGCTTCCAATGCATCCATTTTGGTTATTTTACCATTACTCCCACTTCCTTTTACCAAACTTGCTTTGATGCCATATTCGGCCAATAAACCTGCAGCAACAGGAGAAGCATTGATATCTTCCGGAGCTGGAGCTTTTTCAGTTTTTGTTGCGGTTTTTTCTGCTGGTTTAACCTCCTTAACAGCTGGAGTTTTTTCTGCCTTTACTTCTTCCTTTTTGGCAGAAGCTGGTTTTTTGGCCTTTTCATTTATTACGGCCACAACCGTTCCAACAGGAATAGTGTCTCCTTCGTTTCCAATGAGTTTATCAATAACACCTGCTTTTTCAGCATTCACCTCAAATGTGGCTTTGTCACTTTCAAATTCAGCAATGGGTTCATCCATGTCTACCCATTCGCCCTCTTTTCTTAACCAAGAGGCAATGGTTACTTCACTTACAGATTCTCCGGGTGCGGGTACAGTTATTTCAATGGCCATAATTTCGCTTGTCAGCACTACAAAGGTAGCATTTTTTCTTTTCTTCCATAACAGTCCAATGATGCTTTGTTTGGTATTTTATATTTTTGATTTAAATCTCTTTCCAAAATCTAAAATTCAATGTCTAGAATGGAGTTTGTCCTTCACATTTAAACGTTGGTCGATTTTGGCTGTATAACTGTAATTTTGTCAGAATACCTTCGTTAGAGAAACGAAAGGAATCATTTTTGAAATAATAATACGTATGAAAAACATCATAGAAATTTTTAAAGCCAATAAATATGCCGGATACATAATAGCAGGTATTGCTGGAAGTGTTTTTAGTATTGCCGCATTTTCTGCAATGTGGGGTAAGAATAATACGAATACGCAATACCCAAATACACAGAGCCAAATGGCACGTTATGCTAGTTTGAATTCATCAACAGCCTTTGATTTTACTGGAGTAAGCGCCGTTTCAACACCGGCGGTAGTTCACATAAAAACTACTCTATCTAGCAAGCATAGAAGTGGTAATGGAAGGTCTCAAGAGTTTAACCCCTTTGATTTCTTTGGAGGGCCAGGTTTTGACTTTGAGATGCCTCAACAAAGACAAAGTCAAGCAAGTGGTTCAGGAGTTATCATTGCAGAGGACGGAGTTATTGTAACGAATAACCATGTGATTGAGGGAGCCAACAAAATTGAAGTCACCCTGAATGATAAAAGAACCTACACAGCTGATTTAATTGGTTCAGATAAAAATACGGATCTTGCTGTTTTGCAAATCTCAGAAACAGATCTTCCTTATATAAAACTGGGTAATAGCGATGATGCCAAAGTGGGACAGTGGGTGGTTGCCGTAGGTAATCCATTCAATCTAAACTCAACCGTAACATTGGGTATCATATCCGCACTAGGCCGCAATATTGATTTGTTGCGTAGCAAAGGAAATCAGTACGCTATCGAGAACTTTATTCAAACAGATGCAGCCATTAATCCCGGAAACTCTGGAGGAGCTTTAATTAATACTGCGGGAGAATTGGTTGGAATAAATACAGCTATTGCCAGTCAAACAGGTTCTTATGCAGGATATGGGTTTGCTATCCCCAGTAATTTGATGAAGAAAGTGGTTGGAGACATTCAGAAATATGGAAAAGTTCAAAGAGCCATGTTGGGAGTAATGATTCAAGATGTAACGCAAGAGCTCATGGAAGAAAGGGGCTTGAAGGACTTGAAAGGAGTATATATTCCTGAAGTAGTAAAAGGCGGAGCAGGCGCAAAAGCAGGTATTAAAGCGGGAGATGTAATTGTGAAAATTGGTGGAAATGCAATTAATAGTAGCTCTAAACTGCAAGAGGAAATAGGCAAGTATCGCCCTGGAGATAAAGTTGATATAATCCTTCGAAGAAATAATGATGAAAAAGAAATTACTGCTATACTTCTCTCGAAAGATGGCTCGAAAAAATTGACGAAAGCTTCTGCTCCCTCAGCAGAGGAATTTAAAGGACTGAGTTTAAAAAATTCCAGTAGTGAGAAGAGAAAAGCACTACGCTTAAAACACGGAGTTTTAGTGGTAGATGTTCAAAATGGACCCTTTAAATCTGCTGGAATACCCGAGGGATTTGTGATTACGCATATTGCTAATGAACCCATTTATAGCACCACAGGAGCAATAAACGTGCTAAGGCAAATAAGGGGAGCAACCACCATAGAGGGAAAGACCAAATCAGGTACGGAAAAAATATTTGCCGTTAAACTGGATAAATAATTAAAAGGCTATAAATGAATAAAAGAGGTCTGCAATTTGTTGGCCTCTTTTGTTGGCTGACGTTCTTTTTAAGAGTATGCCCTTTGGTAATTTCAAGGTCAAATAATAGAAGTGGTCCTATAATCAGAGAAAAAAGGCTGTCCTTTGTTGTTATATGAGTTACTTAAGTCATTTCAGAAAAATAGCCCTTGCAGAGGGAGTATCCTACTTAATACTACTCTTCATTGCCATGCCTTTAAAGTATTTTGGGAACGAGCCCAAAGCCGTAATGTACTTTGGTTGGGTTCACGGCGCTTTATTTATTTGGTACATGCTCCTATTGGCTATATTATTTTTTGGGAAAACCTGGAACTTTAAAACCTCGTTTTTGGCTGGTGTTGTTTCCCTCATCCCATTTGGAACCTTCTGGTTCGATAAAAAATACCTTAAATAGCCTCTTAGTTCACTCCATTAAATTAGATGAATCTGACCGCTTTTTTCGGGGGGTTACTCCCTTGGTATGAGGTTCAATTAAGAGTTATTTTAGGTTTAATCTTTTGAAGCAAAAGCCCTTTGAACAATATCTACTTGTTCTTTATCGTGTACTTTTTTAAATCCAGTAGCAGAACTAGCACTGCTTCTACGGCCTATATAATTTAGAGCGCTTGGCCATTCGTATCTCATTAAATGAAGCCAGGCACCTTGATTTTTAGGTTCTTCTTGTACCCAAGTAAGGTCCGCCCCTTTATATTTTTTGAATATTTCTTTCAAATTCCATTCGGGCAACGGATACAATTGTTCTACCCGCACTATAGCGACATCTTTAATGGAATGATCTTCTTTGTGCTTAAGCAAATCGTAATATATTTTTCCACTACACAAGAGT
>JAURQA010000064.1 GCA_030836345.1 Bacteroidota bacterium | reverse complement strand
GTCCTGCAATTACAAAAGAAGCTTTATTCTTTTTTATTGGTCCTTCTACTAAAAGTCTGCTAAATATGGTTCCGACACCACCTTCTACTCCAAATTTCTTATTGTTTCCATCTTTGGTTCTAACGTCTAATGTTGAACTCAATCGCCCTCCATAGTTTGCTGGAATTCCTCCTTTGGTTAATTCCACTTCTTTTACTGCATCTGGATTAAAAACGCTGAAGAAGCCAAATAAATGGGCGGAGTTGTATACAGGGGCTTCGTCCAATAAAACTAAATTTTGATCGATGGCTCCTCCACGAACATTAAAACCACTAGCTCCCTCTCCTACCGTGGTTACTCCTGGTAATAGTTGTATGGCCTTTATTACGTCTGCTTCTCCTAAAAAAGCTGGAATTTTCTTGATGGTTGCTCCACTTACTTGCTGGTTTCCCACCTCTAAGCTGCGAATATTA
The DNA here is from genome assembly GCA_030836345.1 of Bacteroidota bacterium. GTDB lineage: Bacteria > Bacteroidota > Bacteroidia > NS11-12g > UBA955 > CALKCM01. The sequence continues at coordinate 6,300 of JAURQA010000064.1, read as the reverse complement.
TCTTTTCTCTTTACAACAATTTCTACTTGACCCATGTATGAGGCCATTGGAGCCATCTCTAAATCTATAGTAGTGTCTTTAGAAATAGAAATCGTAATGCTTAAAGGCTCAAAGCCAGTTGCAGTAATAAAAATGTCGTTTTTCCCTTTGGGAACAGAAACGCTATAAAAACCATAGCTGGATGCCGTAACGGCTTCTCCTTGAACGGATACTCTTGCCTTTGCTATATTCTCACCCGATGTTATATCTACAACATATCCTGAAACTTGAACATCTTGTGCGAATAGATGGGTACTTGCAGTAAGACATATAAGGATACCCAGGTTTTTAAGGTTTTTCATAATTAAAAAGGATGGTAAAGGTAACAAAGCAAGGTGCTATTTGTTTATGCGAAAAGACCCATGGAACTCTTTTTCTATTAAAACAGGTTTGAACTGGACGAACGTTATGCTCTATCTTTCATAAAAACAAAAGGTCTGGCGGTCTCACCTGTATATACCTGACGGGGTCTTGAGATGGGCTGCTTTTCTCCTCTAAGTTCTTGCCATTGAGCAATCCAACCCGGCAAACGCCCAAGGGCAAATAAAACGGTAAAAAATTCAGTTGGGAAACCCATGGCTCTATATATAATACCAGAGTAAAAATCTACATTAGGGTATAATTTACGCTCTACAAAATAAGGATCTGTAAGAGCGGCTGTCTCTAATTTTTTGGCAATTTCCAATACGGGATCATTGACTCCTAGCTTATTGAGAACCTCGTCACATGTTTTCTTTATGATTCGTGCTCTTGGGTCAAAGTTTTTATACACTCTATGACCAAATCCCATTAAGCGGAAATTATCTGATTTATCTTTGGCTTTGTCTAAATATTTCTGAACATCACCCCCATCTTCCATAATCATTTCGAGCATTTCCAATACTTTCTGATTTGCTCCTCCATGCAATGGACCCCACAAAGCGGCTACCCCACTGGCAACACTGCTATATAAGTTACTTTGACTGCTGCCTACCACTCTAACGGTACTGGCACTGCAGTTTTGCTCATGATCAGCATGCAAAATAAGTAGCTTGTTCATGGCGCTGACAATTACTGGATCGGGCTCGTAGTCGAGCATCGAAACTTGGCCAAATGTCATATTCAAATAATTGGTTACGTAGTCTAAATCGTTTCTCGGGAAAACAACAGGGTGTCCATGACCTTTCTTAGAAATCATGGCACAAATAGTTGGCATTTTGGCAAGGAGTCTAATAACCGTTCTGTTCACAGCATCATCCTCGCGATTTGGATCTAAACTTTTTGGGTAAAATAAACCCAAAGCACTTATCATACTCATGAGCTGACCCATTGGATGGGCTCCTGTTGGAAAAGCTTTAAACATACTATCCAACCCTTCATTCACCAAGGTGTGATCTCTCAACTGAGCGTTAAACTCTTTGTACTGAGCTTCATTGGGTAGTTCTCCGTAGAGGATTAAGTAGACAACCTCAGTAAAACTGGCCTTGTCGGCGAGGTCTTCGATGCTGTAACCTCTGTGACGCAGTAGACCTTGCTCTCCATCTAAATAGGTGATGGCACTGGAGGTAGCAGCAGTATTTTTAAATCCAATATCTAAAGTAACATATCCCGTCTCACCTCGAAGCTTGCTAATATCAATTGCTTTTTCATTCTCAGTTCCTGTAATTACCGGATATTCGTATTCTTTGCCTTCTAAAACTATTTTTGCTTGCTCTGCCATGCCTTTAAATTGAATTGGTGCGAAATTAATATTTTGTTGCCCAAAAATCAAGTATTCATACGACATCTATCCATTATAATCGACCGAGACATTTAGATTATCGTGAACCTGGATTTTTTTGCATTTGATAAGGATTAATTTATCCAAATTAAGTCAACAGAATTCCATTCTTTTTAACCGTCAATCAGCCTTTGAATAAGAAATCATTACCGTTTTAAAAACTTCTTTAAAAATTTCAATGCATTTCCAATCTGATTCTCTACTGTTTTAGGGCTGATTTCCATAACTGACGCAATTTGCTTGTAGGTCATATCCTCTTTCCTACTCATTAGAAAAATCTGCTTGCACTTTGGAGGCAATGCATCTATCAAGAAGTTGATTTGCTCCTGCAGCTCCATGAGTTCTAATTGATGGCTTGCATCATTAAATTGAGCGGGGATCTCCCATTCCTCTATAGCCGTTTCTGAAAGTTGCTTATTTTTTCGCAGAGCGTTAAAACTCCTATTCTTCACCGAGGTAAACATATAGCTCTTTAACTCATCCGTATAGTTCAAGGTTTCTCTTTTATTCCATAAGCCCATAAAAACATCATTAACTACCTCTTCTGCTTGTGCCTCATTGTGAAGATAACTCATTGCAAATGAAATGAGTGCGGGTCGATAGCGCAGGTATAATTGCTTGAACAGTTCTTGATCTTGCGAGCTCAAAGATACACAAAGGTAAGCTTAAGAATTAGTTTCCTACATCGCTTAAGAATTGCAGTTGTACCAATTTAAGTTCTTCTTCTGAGAACTCCCCTTCAAAAAACTCACCAGCCTTTCCAACATTGGGATCATCATTGTTCTTGAAATAATCTGTAATTTCCTCTAATAATTCCTCGTCGAGGAACTCTTCTAAAAAATAATTGATGTTGATTTTAGTACCGTTAGAGACTACTTGTTCTAACTCTCCAAGTAATTCTTCGAAACTAATTCCGTTCTGTTTGGCAATATCCAATAGATCAATTTTTTTATCAATATTTAGTATAATATTCACTCTTTTAGGGGATCTATCGGTATTTCCCTTAAGCATAATATCTTGAGGACGTTCTATTCCTTTTTCTTTAACATACTTCTCAATAAAGCTGTAAAAGGGCTCTCCAAAATTTTTGGATTTTACCTTATTTACTCCATTTACATTGAGTAACTCTTCTGCATTAATGGGATATTTAGTAGCCATATCCTCAAGTGCAGGATCGCCAAATATAGCGTAAGGGGGCAAGCTTTCTTTTTTTGCAACCGTTTTACAAATACCTCTTAAGTGATCAAATAGTTCTTTGTCAAAGGTCGATTCGATTTTGAAATTCTCGAAGTCTGCCTCAGCCACGCTATCAAAGACTACATCCACCGCCATCATGTATTTCATTGGATCGGATGAAACCATATATTCTTCGCCTTTTTCAGTGACACTTAGCAATCCATATTTCTCAATATTCTTACTTAAATAGTCATTTACCAAAGCTAGGCGAAGGATGGATTTCCAAAACACTTTGTCTTTTTCTTTGCCTATACCAAAATACAAAAAAGTATCGTGCTCATAAGCTACCACATCGCCATATTTTTTATTTCCAATAATGTAATTAACCACGTGGTTCATGCTAAACTCACCGTCCAAACTCTTGAGTGCTTTAATCGCTGTTTGGATCTCATTCGTCACATCATCTTGTGGTTTTGGATGTGCGCAATTATCGCACATTTTATTGCATTTTTCATCATCAAAAAACTCTCCAAAGTAATGGAGAATTAGCTTTCTCCGACATTGGGAACTTTCGGCAAAAGCACTTGTTTCGGATAAAAGTAGACCTCCAATTTCTTGTTCGGCTACCGGCTTGTCCTTCATAAACTTTTCCAGTTTCTCAATATCATTCGGGTTGTATAGTAACAAGCAGTCTCCTTGCAAGCCATCCCTTCCCGCTCTTCCTGTTTCTTGATAATACCCTTCTAAACTCTTTGGAACATCATAATGAATAACAAATCGTACGTCGGGCTTATCTATTCCCATACCAAATGCAATGGTTGCAACAATCACATGGCAATCTTCCATCAAAAATGCATCCTGATGTTTGGCTCTTGTTTTCGCATCTAAACCTGCATGGTATGGAAGGGCAGAAATTCCATTTCTTACCAGCATCTCTGCAATCTCTTCCACTCGCTTTCTACTCAAACAGTATATAATACCGCTGCGTTCAGAATGTTTTTTTATATACCCAAGAATATCTCTATGCACCGTATCCTTGCGTCCTTTATGTTTAACTTGATAGTATAGATTATCTCGGTTAAATGAACTTTTAAAAACCTCAGCATCCAACATGCTCAAATTCTTTTGAATGTCGTATTGGACTTTGGGTGTGGCTGTGGCTGTAAGTGCCATGATAGGAACATTATCAATCTCCCTTACCATTTGCTTAATTCTACGATACTCTGGCCTAAAATCATGTCCCCACTCTGAGATGCAATGAGCCTCGTCAACTGCAACAAAGGCAATCTTTATTTTCCTTAGTAACTCTATAGTATCCTCCTTCTTAAGTGTTTCTGGAGCCACATATAATAACTTAGTTCTTTGGTTTAAAACATCATCTACCACCTCGGCCAAATCCGCTTTATTTAATGAACTGTTTAAAAAGTGTGCTAAGGACCTCCGGCTGCCAAAACCTCGGATATTATCTACCTGATTTTTCATCAGGGCTATTAATGGAGAAATAACAATCGCTGTTCCCTCCATCATCATTGCTGGCAACTGATAACATAAACTTTTACCAGCACCGGTAGGCATTATAACAAAGCTATCATTTCCAGCAAGCACATTCTCGATAACTTTTAATTGATTCCCCTTAAAATCATCAAAACCAAAAAACTCTTTTAATGCTTTTTTTGGTTTGTAGGAGTAAGCCATTGTTTGAGGTGAGTTTGCCATCAGAAAGTAAATTAAATTTTTTGAGTATTGTCTAGGTGTAAATATAACACATATACCACAACCTACAAGCTAAGATTTTTGTTTTTTACCTACAATGGATAGTTTTAATTAATTTTGCAAACCATTTCATTTTGAGTAACAAAATTCAAATAAGAGAATATGCCACTCAGGCAGTGAACGATGAGCTTGAAGCCATTGAAAATTTATCTTTATTCATTACTGATGACTTTACAAGCGCAGTGGAGAGTATTGCAAATGCTTCAGGTCGATTAATTGTTACTGGAATTGGAAAATCAGCCATTATAGCCCAAAAGATTGTGGCTACGATGAATAGCACAGGACAGCCCTCTATATTCATGCATGCTGCTGATGCTATTCACGGAGATCTTGGAATAATTCAGACGGGGGATGTTGTTCTGGCCATTTCAAAAAGTGGAAATACTCCAGAGCTTAAGGCTTTGGTTCCCTACCTTAAAAGTTATGGAAATGTGCTCTTAGGTATGGTAGGTAATATCGAAAGCCATTTGGCAGTTGAATCTAACTTTATTATAAACACTACAGTAAGTAAGGAAGCTTGTCCAAATAACTTGGCTCCTACGAGTAGCACCACAGCTCAATTAATTATGGGAGATGCAATGGCTGTAGCTTTAATGAAATTGAAAAATTTTACTGCTCGCGACTTCTCTAAGTACCATCCTGGTGGAGCTCTGGGTAAAAAGCTATACCTTACCTGTGCCCAAATCGCGGGTGGTAATGAGAAACCAATCGTAACTGAACAAGACTCTTTTGAGACTGTTATTGAATCCATATCTAAAGGGAGATTGGGTGCAACGGCCGTGGGTAGAGAATCAAAAATAATAGGAATTATAACAGATGGAGACTTGCGGCGAGCAATGCAAGATACAGAAAATATTAAATTAAAAACAGCTAAAGATATGATGAGTCCACAGCCCATTTTTCTTAGCGGAGAAACATTGGCAGCTGAAGCGGCCATTATTATGCAAAAAAGAAAAATATCTCAAATCATTATTCATCAAAACAATGAATATAAAGGAATGGTTCACTATCACGATTGTTCAAAGGAGGGAATTATTTAATGAATCCAAATTATTACGTAGTAATAATGGCTGGAGGTATAGGCTCTCGTTTTTGGCCCGTAAGTCGTCAAAAGTTACCTAAACAGTTTATAGATATTATGGGTACTGGTAAATCTTTAATTACCCAAACCTATGAAAGATTCTCTAAAATCGTAGCCCCACAAAATATTTTTATTGTCACCAATAATCAATATGTTGGCATGGTTCAAAAACACGTCAAAGGCATTTCTTTGGATAATATTTTATCGGAACCCTCTCCAAGGAACACGGCTCCATGCGTAGCCTTAGCGAGCCACAAAATAAAATCCATCAACCCAGATGGCGTTTGCATCATAGCTCCTAGCGATCATTTAATCATAGAGGAATCTGAATTCTACAAACACGTTTTAAAAGCTTTTGGCTATGCCGACCAGAGTGATATGCTTATTACATTTGGCATTGAACCTAGCAGACCTGATACTGGTTATGGGTATATTCAAAAACAATCAAAGGATCAACACGAAGATTTATATG
>JAURQA010000063.1 GCA_030836345.1 Bacteroidota bacterium | reverse complement strand
TTTGAGCATGCTTTTATAGCTTTGCTCCTTGCTAAATAGCTTAAAGGAGTAATTACCTTTATCATCTTTGTCAATAATTACATGTTTCGGAGCGGGTGTTAGACAATGCTGAATCCCCCCAAAACCTCCGATGCTTTCTTGGTAGGCGCCGGTGTTGAAAAATCCAATATACAGGGGATTCTTTGGATCGTATGTTGGAAGGTAAATTGCATTTACGTGTTGCTCACTATTATAGTAATCATCACTATCACAGGTAATGCCTCCAAGAAAAACTCTTTCATAATCTTCATTCCATCTGTTTACGGGTAGCATTACAAAGCGTTTGTTAATGGCCCAAGCATCAGGTAGTGTAGTCATAAAACTACTATCAATCATATTCCATTTTTCCCTATCATTTTGAGCTTTCTGATCTAAAACACTAAAAATGGCTCCTCCTGACTCACCTACGGTGTATGAGCCGAATTCTGTAAATATATCGGGTTCATCCACGTCGTTTTCGTTGCACATGATTTTTATTTGTGAAATGATTTCTGTGGCCATATACTCGTAGTCATAGGTAAATCTTAAGCTATTTTTGATTGGAAACCCACCGCCAATATTCAAGGTAGTGAGGCTAGGGCATTCTTTTTTTAGAAGACAATACACTTTTACACATTTACGCAATTCATTCCAATAATAAGCATTGTCATAAATGCCTGTATTAATAAAGAAATGAAGCATTTTGAGCTTGGCTTTCTTGCTGGGTTTTATTTTGTTGAGATAAAAGGGGAGTATGCTTTGATAACCGATGCCTAATCTGCTTGTATAAAACTCAAATTTGGGGTCTTCTTCGCTGGCAATTCGGATACCACAATTATATTCAGTATGTATGGATTCGTCTAAAAGCTCAATCTCTCTTTGATTGTCAATGATGGGTATTACATTATTCCATTGATCATTAATTAAATTGGCAATATTATTAATATATTTTTGGTTTTTAAAGCCATTACATATTACATAGGTTTTCTTATCTAGCTTATCTGCATTTGACAGACCTTGGACAATGTTAATGTCAAATGCACTCGAAGTTTCTATATGGCAATCATTTTTTAATACTTCCTCCAGAACATGATTAAAGTGATTGCTTTTTGTACAATAACAGTAGTGATATTTTCCTTTATAATCTACTTTGGCCATGGCTACATTGAACCATGTACGTGCATTTTGAATGCTTTCTGATATTTTTGGGAGGTAGGTGAATTTGACGGGCGATCCATATTGTTGAATAAGCTCCATTAAAGGGATATCTTGGTAGACTAGATGACCACCTTCATCCGTTTTAAATTCAGCTTGGGGGTATTCAAAAGTTTGCTCAATGAGGTCAATGTACTTCTTTTTCATTAATCTAAGTGACTTGGATTGCAAATATAAATAGCATGTAGCTTAGTTAGATTAACTTTTTTCTTTAGTGTAGTAATTGTGGACTGCTTTTTTTTTTATGCGCTTTATTTGTTTGTCAGTTTTGTATTTTTGGCAAAACTCTTGTTTCGATTTGTTACCATAATATTTCTGTTTTTTTTGACTAAAGTTCATGGTCAAGATTGGCGGATTGGTTCATACCATCATCCATGGAGCGACTCTGTTCTTAAAACGCTTGATCTCAAGGAATGCATTGCCCAAACAATGATGATTCCGGCATGGAGTAACAAGGGAAGTAGCCATATTAGGCAGGTAGAAGAGCTCATTATAAGGCACAAAGTGGGTGGCATTATTTTCTTCCAGGGAGATCCTTTATCTCAAGCATATTTGACTAATTACTATCAGCAAAATAGTCGGGTACCCTTACTCATTGGCATTGACGGAGAATGGGGTTTAGCCATGCGATTAACGAATATGAAACGGTTCCCGTATCAAATGACGATGGGAGCTATGGACAACGACTATTTGCTCCATAAAGTAGGATATAGCATTGGGGAGCAATGCAAAAGACTGGGGGTTCATATTAATTTTGCTCCTGTTGTTGATGTAAATACCAATGAGAATAATCCAATTATAGGCTTTAGAAGTTTTGGAGATAATAAAAATAAGGTGGCTCAGAAGGCGGATATTCTTATGCAAGGGATGCAAGCTGCAGGTATTTTGGCCTGTGCCAAGCATTTTCCAGGTCATGGTGATACCAAATTTGATTCGCATTTAGGTTTACCAAAATTATCTCATTCAAAAGAGCGGTTTAATAATGTAGAGTTGGTTCCTTTTAAAAGGATAATAGATAATGGGGTAAAGTCTATTATGGTTGCGCACCTATCCATTCCTAGCTTGGAGAGTAATTCCTTAGTTCCAAGTTCTTTATCTCCTAAGGTGGTAAATAACTTATTAAAGCAGGAGATGGGATTTAAAGGTTTAGTTATTACTGATGCGCTAAATATGGGAGGGGTTAAAAAGAATTATAAGCCAGGGTATGCTGAATTAGCAGCCATAAAAGCTGGGAATGATATTCTTTGTTTTCCTGAAAATGTGCCAAAGGCCATAGCATTGATATACAGCGCTATTTTACGAAATGAATTGGATAGCAATGAAATACGTGAAAGGGCACGAAAGGTTCTATATTTCAAACGGCAAGCGGGATTAAATCAAGAAGTTTATATTAAAACGGCTAACCTTGAAAGCAATTTAAGCAAGTTATATCCCAATGCAATGCTTGATGAGGTGGCCAGCTCTTCCATTACTATTGTGAGAGATCGTTCCCATCTACTTCCTTTGGATACGTCAAAGAAAATAAGAACAGCCGTATGGCAAATTGGAAAATACAACAAAGCCTCTTGGAGATCAGAATTAGATAAGTATGAGAAAGTGAGCCATTTCTTCACCAATAAAAAAAGCCATTGGACGCTGTTCGAAAAAAAAATTCAATTCATTCGCAGCCATTTTGACCGCGTCATTATCTCTGTTCATGACCAGGCCATTTGGGGGAGTAGCTCCCGAAAACTTCCTGTAAATGTATACCGGGCGATAAAAGCTATGGATGCGTCCATGCCAACCATTCCTGTTTTATTTGGCCAACCTTATGTTTTAAGTGGTTTACAAACAGTGAAATGCGCTTTAGTGGCTTATGAAGAATTACCTAATTTTTACTCCTCAACAGCTAAAATTATTTATGGAATAGAGGCTGCAGTTGGTGTTCTCCCAGTTTCAGTGGGTTCCCAGTTTATTTCTGGTGAGGGTGTATTGACAAACCGGAAAGCAGGGCTTTTCCCAAATAGCACTTGGAAAAAGGAGGGGTTTAAATACGATTTTTCGAATAAGGTTCAGAAGGTGCTTGATTACTGTGTTAACATTAAAGCGGCTCCTGGGGGACAAGTTCTGGTTTTAAGAAATGGGAAAGTCGTATTGGATAAATCATTTGGAAAATTATCTTATGAGGGTGATGCTCAGGTAAATTCAAATCATCTTTATGATATTGCTTCAATTACTAAGATTGCGAGTACCACATTGGCTGTGATGAAACTTTATGAAGAGGGCAGGCTGAATTTAGATGCGAGACTGGCAGAGTACTTGCCAGAGGCGAGAAATACCAACAAAGCGAATATTCGTCTACGAAGTATGCTCATGCATGATGCAGGTTTAGAAGGTTGGATACCCTTTCATAGAAATGCAATTGTTAAAGGAGGCGTTTTCTCGCCAATTCCTGACTCTACCTTTAATCTTCAGATCTGCAATAACGCATACATGCCCAGGTCCTATCAAGACCAAATGTGGAGTGATATATGGGAAAGTAAAACAAAGCCTCCAGGGAGATATTTGTACAGTGATTTGGGGATGATTCTATTACAGCGATGTATTGAACGAATTACGGGGATGGGTTTGGATGAATATATAAATCGTACCTTTTATAAACCCATGAGGTTAAATCATATTGGATACAATCCGGCAAAACGTTTTTCTATAGATCGGTTTGCACCAACTATGGATGATTTAGGGATGCGTTACGGAATTGTTCGAGGGTTTGTTCATGACCCAGCATCAAGCATGTTAGGAGGAGTTGCAGGACATGCAGGGGTATTTTCAAATGCCCATGATTTGGCTTGCATTATGCAAATGCTGCTGAGCAAGGGGACTTTTAACGGTATTCAATATTTAAAACCGGAGACGGTGGACTATTTTACGATGAAACAGCGATATGGTTCTCGAAGAGGTTTGGGGTTTGATCGCATTAATGGACGTACGGGTAGCAGAAGCAACGTAGCGGCTGGTGCAAGTTACCGAACATTTGGGCATAGTGGTTTTACGGGTACATGGGCTTGGTGCGATCCCAAAGAAAACTTAGTCTTTATTATGCTAACCAACCGAACATATCCGAATCAAGAGAATAAAAAGCTAGTGAAGTATGCTATTCGAACGAAAGTGTTACAGGCTGTTTATAACGCTATTCCCTAATAATAACTTTCTCCTCCTAATTTTCCACTGCTCATGAGCAGTAAAACCTTGGGCTTCGATGTATTTAAATCAAGAGCTATCTGTGCTTTTAATTGTTTCGAATTGCTAAAAGCGCGCACATGAGGTATATTTTTTTCAATAAATGCAGGATCGAGCATTGGCATTTTTTTGAGTTCAAGTACATGCGGATCAAAAAGAATATACGATTTTTTTGGTTGGCTAAAACAATCGGAGTAATAGGGGATAAAGTCTTTGCGCAAACTGCTATAGGTATGTAATTCAAAAAGAGCTATTACATCTCTGTCGCCGTGTTTGCTGCATACGGCTTGCACTGTAGCTTTACACTTACTGGGGGAGTGAGCAAAATCTCGATATACCACGAGTTCTTTTGTATCCACTACTTTTTCCATCCTGCGTGCACTTCCATTGAAGCCCTGCATGCTCGACCAAAAGCTTCTTTTTTCAACCCCTAAATGAGCAGAAAGTTTCTGTACACCTGCTGCATTTTGTAAATTATGCGCTCCAAAAAAATCTAATTTGTATTCCTCACCCTCCAATTGAACCAGCGTTTCATCTTCTGTTTCTTTATATTCAGGAGTATTGTAGAATGATGAATTCAGATTGAACTGAGTCTGAATTTTCTTAAGATGTTCATCTTCCTCAAAAAGGTAACAATGTCCATTGGGCATGGTCATGTCCACAAAGGTTTCAAATTGTTTTACATATCCTTTAAAGGTTGGAAATACATTTATATGATCCCAGGCAATGCCTGTAATCATGCTGTAATGCGGGTGGTATTTATGAAATTTAGGCACTTGGTCTAGTGCCGAAGTAAGGTATTCATCACCCTCTATGATTATAATTTTAGCATCGCTTAAGCGCACCATGCGTTCAAACCCATCAATTTGTGATCCCACCAGGTAATCAAAATCTATTTTTTGATCCAATAATACATGCATAAGCATGGCAGTGCTGGTTGTTTTTCCATGACTTCCACCAATAACCACCCTTATTTTATCTTTACTGTGCTCGTAAATAAAATCAGGGAACGAGTATATTTTTATTCCTAATTCTTGTGCTTTTAATAATTCTGGATTGTCTGCTTTTGCATGCATTCCAAGGATAATGGCATCAATGGATGGTATGATGTTATCTGAGTTCCACCCATTATTTTTAGGCAATAAACCTGCTTTTTCCAACCTCGATTTAGCGGGATCAAAAATCTCATCGTCGCTTCCACTTACCTGATGTCCATTGGCTTGGAGTTCCAAAGCCAAATTGTGCATAATAGCTCCCCCAATGGCAATAAAATGATAATGCATAGTACAATTATAATGGATAATAGGCAGGTCCTGGTGATAGTTATCACCGCTTGCGAAAAGTGTCAACCATTGCTACAAAGGCCTTCCTTACTTTAGGAGGCAGCTAAGGAGCGTAGGTGCTTATCTTACTTATGGAAAGACTAATCCTTGGTGGCAGTCCAATTTCCCGTCAACTGGGCTCCTTTATCCGTCCAAGTACCAGATCCGGTGCTGGCGGTTAGCGTACCTGTAAATGAATTATTTGAATTATTACTGGTTACATCTAGTTGGCCACTTGAATTTACGGTACCTGTTAAGTTAAAGCTACTTTGACTTTGGCTTGAAAATCCATTTCCGCTGAGTGTACCATCTGTTTTTACTTTAAATGATATTTGTCCTCGATCTCCACCCGTCATTGTTCCAGACCAGTCTCCATCGTAAACAAATGCATTGGTTTCATTATTATTATCAGATTTATCACAGCTACTTATCACTGAAATAGCAATAAAAGCCAAGGCTAAAAATAAAATTTTTTTCATAAT
>JAURQA010000062.1 GCA_030836345.1 Bacteroidota bacterium | reverse complement strand
TTACACCATCCACACCAATCGGTATATACATCTACCAGCAAGATTTTACCCGATTCTTTTGCACTTGCATACCCGGTAGTAAAATCAAGCCATTCTACTTTGGAGGCCGAAACGGATGACTTCTTTGCTACACCGCAAGAAATCAAACAAATGCAAACCAATAATCCAACGGCTAAAAACCTATTTTTCATCTTCTATTTTATTAATTTCGTTTTCATGGATATATCCATGCTTTCATAGCTATGGGTTAAGAAACCTAAGGAAATGAAATCTACTCCCGTACTTGCATATGATTGCAAATTACTCATTTGTATACCTCCACTTGCCTCTGTTTCGCATTCATCACCAATAAGTGCAACGGCTTCTATACAGGCTTCTGGCGTAAAGTTATCGAGCATAATTCGATCTACCTTAGCCGTTTTTAAAGCCTCTTTAACCTCATTTAAATTTCTGGTTTCTACTTCAATCTTTAAATCCTTCTGATTGGTTTGCAAATAGTTCCAAGTACTGTTTACGGCCTCCGTAATGCTGCCAGCAGAATCCACATGGTTGTCTTTTAACATAACCATATCAAACAAACCAAATCTGTGATTTGCTCCTCCTCCTGTTTTTACGGCCCACTTCTCAAAATACCTTAAGCCAGGCGTTGTTTTACGCGTATCTAATAGCGTCACATTCGTTTCTTTAACCAGTTCCACCGCATGAGCTGTAGTTGTTGCAATACCACTTAAGCGCTGCATAAAGTTAAGTAATAATCGCTCTGCCTTGAGCAAAGACTGCGCAGACCCAGAAGCGGTTGAAACAATGGCTCCTTTATTTACCCAATCTCCATCGTTTGACAATGAATTCCACTGAATTGCTGGATCAATTTTATTACAAATTACCGATGCTAAAGTTTGCCCCGCTAAAATTCCATCTGATTTAAAATAAACCATGGACTCTGCCTGAGGATTACCCGAAATGGCCCCTAGAGAAGAGTGATCACCATCCCCTACATCTTCATGCAGGCAAAAATCAATAAAATTTAGAACTTCTTCTGAGGAAAAATCCATAGCCGCAAAGATGGCGATTATTTTTGGATTTTTATTTCATGAATCTTTGATTCTGAATCACTTACTTTATAAAATATACTAATGTCAAACTCACCGCGATTTGTGCAGGTTCTTAACTCTACAAATTGGCCACCATTAGAGCTTTGCCCTTTATCAGCAATCTTAACCCGTGTGGGAATATGATTATTAAAAAAGTAACTAACGATATTTTTTGCTTGACTTTTAGAATAAAATCCATCTTTACCAGGCGTGCTTAACTGTATAGAATTATTAAAATCCTTTGCTAAACCAGAAACATCTGAGTTTCTGACACACTTCAAGTACCTGTTCGCGTTCTGAGAAGCCCCCTTAAAGCTTAAGGATGCAAAAACAACGGCATAAATAACTTTTGGTAACATTTACTATATCTTAGCTAAAACTGTGCCAATATAGTACAAATTTTGAAATTTGTTGTTATTAGTTGATGATTATTTTAAAAATGCCTTTAGTATCACCGCTTTTACAGAGCAACAAATACGTTCCAGGATTTAGGTTTGGCTTTAGTTCAAATTTGCGTTCTGTCATATTTGACTCAAAAACGAGCCTTTCAAACAGATCGTATATCATAACATCCACATCCAGGCTAAAAGACTTTGGCAATTCAACCATAAAGCCACCACTGCTTGGATTTGGATACACTTCTATGGGTAGCGTAATTGCATTCCCTAAGCCATTATGAGTACTTGAGCTATCACAGTTTCCATTTGGCAAATACGTCATATTACTAAAGTCAATCTTACAGGCCCAGTCTGGGTTATCAATAAACGGGTTTCTGTTATTTTGAACACTGGCAATATACTCATGCCTCGCAATTTCTCTGTTTGATGGAGGGAAAGCTTTGTGCCATTTTTTAAGAATCCATTGATCTTGCAATTGTCCAACAAATTGATTTGAGGTTGGAAGAGTAAATCTCTTACCGGCCTCGTCATAGGCAGCACAAGCATAAAAATTAGCTCTTGCTGCCAAACCTTTTACTTGATCCCTGGGTTCGTAAACAGTAACTCCACTTGCATTTTTTCCTAATTTCCCTCCCAGAAAGGCTACGGTAAGGTCTTTAACAATACCTAATGGGAAATTGCTTCGCACGGCGTTAACTTTATTTTGATTCACCGGAACGAGTAAATGAAGATCGCTATAGTTAGGCGTATTCTTAGACGCTTCTCCCATGTATGAGTATGGGTAACAATGCTCTCTGCTCATTATATTCCAAATGAGGGGGGCAGTGTAAATATGTTTATAACCTGAATAATACCCTTCGAGAACCAATCGATTGCCTGTGGTGTCATAGGCCTCAAAATTATCCACCAAATAAGGAGCATAATTACTGTAATACACTTGAAAGTGAGGGTTAATTTTTGCTCGTATGTCACTAATCAAGGTGTTTTTACTTGCATCAATACCTGTGTAGTAGTTTCCTGGAGCTAAGCCTGGAGTACTTGCATTTATTTCCGGCGCACCAGTATTTAAGTAGTTTTCGAAGCCATTTTTGCCATCAAAGCTAAATACCTTCACAAAGTAATTCGTATTTGCTACAATTTTATTAATGTCAATCTCACCTGCTTCACCTACAAATAAAATTCGACTGGTTCCAATATAGGCTCCACGTTCGTAGGACTCATTATCTTCGGGTTTATCAGTAATGCTTTTCGTATTTATTAATACTAGTTCTCTACTTCTACTTGAAGCAGCAGTCCAAGACAAATTTAAGCGCCAAGCTTTGGTTAAGGTAAAAGTTAAATTGCTAGGTTGATTCATAGGCTCAGTTGCTTTAGCACCTTTAATGGCAAATAAATCAATCGGAAATACCTGATTGCCCTCCTGGTCGTTGGAGTAAACAGTTAGCATTGCCAATTTTGAGCCATCGGCACCGTTAGTCCCTTGTTTGATAGTAAATGTTTCTCTATTGGACGATCCAAAGCCAATTGAGCTTGGAATACTCTGTAGGGTAAAATAGTTTTTACCTGGACCTGATAGTATTACAGAATCAATCTTTAAGTTTTGACTGTTAGACTTATTAACTAAGGTTATTTTAAAGTTGTTGGTGTCACCTAAGAAGGCTTCTTGATTTTTAAGAACTCTATACTCTGAATCCCCTCCGTATACTTCAATTTCTCTATTTGGACCGCTTAACGCCTTAAAAACACTCGCATCATCAATAGAGATATTAAACCCGGATGGTTTATTCTTCATGAAATATCTTACGTATCGGCTAGAAGACTTGAGATTCTCACTAATTAGAGTCATAGAACCGGGCATATCCGTTGTAAAGCTCTTCACAACATCCCAGTCCGTTCCGTTAGCACTTTCCAGTACTTGAAACTCGCCAGGAAATGAGCCTGAAGATCCCGTATGACGTGCATAGAATTCAGTTTTAGATGGTTTATCAGCAAAATAACACTGTAAATACTCCCCTGTGGCATCGATTCGATATGCCTGCGGTGCAGATTGGTAAAAAGCCGATGAGGTATAGATCAAATTCCCTCCACTGCTATTGTTGTATGACCAACCGGAAGGTGGAGATGAGATGGGGTTCGTTGCATTACCCATATCCCAAGAAGTAGGCAATGATGCCTGTGCTTTAAGAACTAGCACACATAAAAGCGCTACACTATAACTAATTATTTTTTTCATTCTAATTTTTTAAAAGGTTAAACTAATTCCGCCTGTAATTCTTCTTCCAGGACTCACAAAAACTTCTACATTTTTTGGATTAAACGTAGCGGCAATATCATTTCTATTCAAGCGATGGTTGGCATCACTTATGAAGAGAGCATCGGTTAAATTTCTAATATTTAAGAAAACTTTTACTCTTTGCTTGTTCACCAAAAAGTTGTACCCCGCACTGGTATTTATCATGGAGTAATTAGGGGTTTGAAAAGATTCGGTTCTTTCAAAACCTTCTTTAAGAGCCGTTGGTTCAAAATCGGCAAAGTGCTTGGCAAAATAGATTGCTTCAAAAGAGACGTATAGTCCTTTTAAGAATTTCTTTGGTGCATATTTAAGGTTCAGCACAAATTGATTTTGGGCTGCATCTCCCACATGTACATCAGTAGCATCAAAACGAACCGTAGCAACCGAGTCCCCATTGTCATCAAAAACTGCAGCATTAGCAGCACTTTTCCATCTCCAATCGCCCAAAGCAATGGCCGTTTGTATGGAAAGCCCATTTTTCATCTTATAAATGGCTTTAAACTCTCCACCTAAGTGAACGGCGCGCAGTCCATTAACATTATATGAGAAAACGTCACCATCATCTGTTGCATAGGAAGGCAAGGAATTTAGGGGTCTAT
>JAURQA010000061.1 GCA_030836345.1 Bacteroidota bacterium | reverse complement strand
TTTGTAACAAAACAAATTATTTTCAAAACACTGCGTATCTAAAGTTATAATCTTAAGACTGCTGGTAGGCAGAGCTTTTACATCAATCGTAACTTCACTATTACACTTCGTTCCATCTGGCAATGTAACCGAATAGGTTATTTTTTTTGACCCTGCAGTTGCGAAGGTAAAAATAGGTTTTGCATCTAAATTGTTTGAACCTTCTCCGTTAAAATCCCAGTTGTGATTCGAACCCGTAAGTGATCCTTCAAATTGTATGGGTGATCCCACGCAATATTTACCAGATACAATTATGGGACATTGGGCTTTTGCATATCCTGCAAATAGGATAGACAAAAAAACCAAGGAGGCCTTCAAAATATATTTTCTCTTACTTATCATAATCTTGTTTAAAAGTCCAAATTTACTATAAAAATTCATTTTACTACTTACTTCGTTCTAATTTCACCAGTTTCGATTTTGTTTCAACCTTTGAATTATTATAAAACTGATATACTAGGGATACAATGTAGGTTCCATTAGGCAATATTCTACCATTATACATTCCATTCCATTTCTTTTTTGGGTCGGTACTCACAAATAATAAATCACCCGTGGGACTGGTTATAGTCATCTGGTACATTACAGGCTCATCCATGTCGATGTAAAAACTATCGTTGGATCCATCAACATTGGGAGAAAAGTAGTTGGGGAACAAGCGTATTTCCTTCTCTCTTTGTGGCTTAGGCATGGACTCATCATCCTTTAATACAGGCTTTTCCTCGAGTACTTTCACCTCAATCGTTTCTTTTGAGCTCTCCGCGGAAACAAACACATCCAAATTAGCATGCTTGTTTATGTTAAATTGAATTGATTCTGTTGGAGCTATTTGGGTCTCACCTTTCTGATTTCGTTTTTGTACCTCTGCCATACTTTCAACCTGGGGTGCCTCTTGAAAAATTGCATTCGATTCCACTTTTTCATTTATTTCAACAAGCTTATTTTCTTGACTTAAGTCAATGGCTTGGGCCTTTTGTACGGATTGAATCGTTTTTGCTTTTGGCTTCAGGGGCTTATCTTTTGTTACCGTGTATATTAAAAGGCTTGAAACTACTACCAATGCCGCTGTCACTGTCATTTTTGTAATAACTGCAGACCCCACAGCTGCGGATGACCCTACAGCAGATTTACTTGCAATAGCCTGCCATGCGCCGCTTGGTGCCGGAATCGTTGCGTTTTGCAATGTTTCCTTGAACAACTGGTCTATATGTTCCAACTCTTTACTCATTGTTTAAGGCTTCTAACATCACTTGGAGGGATTTCCTAGCCTTGAATAATTGGGATTTACTTGTGCTTTCTGAAACTCCTAGCTTTTTGGCAATCTCTGCATGGCTGTACCCTTCAATAGCAAATAGGTTGAATACAGTCCTATATCCATCGGGCAATTTATGCATCATTTCCATCATACTTTTAGCTTCTAACAGTTCCAAGACGCCATTGCTCGTTCCGAGGTTGTATGCCGATTCAATATTTTCTTGAAATGGGATTCTCTTGTGTTTTTTTAACTGATCTAAGCAACAATTTACGGTTAATCTTTTTAGCCATCCTTCAAATGAGCCTTCGAACCTAAACTTATGGAGCGAGTTAAATGCTTTAATAAAGGAGTCTTGGAGAAAGTCTTGAGCCATGGTTCTATTTGGAGCATAACGCATGCAAATACTAAAAAGCAAAGCTGAAAAATGATGGTAAAGTTCTTCTTGAGCCTGGGCATCTCCCGAAACGCACCTTTTTACCAATTTTTTTTCTTCTTCGGGACTTAGACTCATGTGTTAACTACCTGTTGCTATGGCAAAAGTTAAGAAGCTTATTTGCTCGTATTGGTTGCCTGTTCTTTCTTTCGTTTTTTGCCAAATACAGCCATCATATGATGAGAAAGGGTATTGAATATTAGTTTCTGATTGATATTTCGATCAATGCTATATAAGCTATCTGAGATAAGATTTAAGGCTTCCTCTACCACATGTAGGTCTATGACTTTCCTTAATTTTCGGATAAATTCTGATTCTTTTTCTGAAAATCCCGGCTCTACATCGGCTTCTTTCCACAGTAATGTTGATCGCAAAATTTCTAATGCATAATGCAAAAATCCTTTTTGATATACTCTGCCTTTTTTTCCTATAGATTCTGAAAAAGAAATCATTTCGAACCTTTTTACTGCGATGACTAACCTGAGCCATTGAATAAAGGGCTCTAGGTATTCGTTTTCGCTGTTATCCAGCAATTCTTGCGCAAGCAAATAATCTCCTCCACACATGGCAGCTATGCGCAAGGCACCATCGGTATCCAGCTCATGAGTGCGCTCTAGGTGTTGCACCATGCTTTGATTATCTATAGGAGGTATTCTGGTTATTTGCGTTCTACTTTTAATGGTAGTTAGCACGTTTTCGGCACTTTCTCCCACAAGTATAAACAATGAGTTTTCCGGAGGTTCTTCGATAAGTTTAAGGAGCATATTCGCCTCTGTACCCAAAAACTCTGGCATCCAAATCAATTGAACTTTATAGCCGTCGGAAAAGGGTTGTAAATTCATATGTTGGGCCATTTGCTTCAATTCTAAAGCGGGAATGTTAAGTTTTTTATTTTCTGCATCCAGCCATTGGGCCCACATGGCAAAATCCATATAGCTATTTTTATCAAGGGCTGTTTTAAAATCGGCATAAAAGTCGGTGGCAATGGATTTGCTGCCGTAATAGGGAAAGGATAATCTTAAATCTGGGTAGACCAAGTTCGCAAATTGCTTGCAATTGGTGCATACTCCACAACTGTCTTGGGAACTCTTATCTGAACAATGAATGTATTGGATATAGGCAAGGGCTAAAGCCAGGTTACCGGAACCTCTTGGCCCCTCAAAAAACTGAGCATGCGCTATTCTATTGGATTGTACTCCTGAAATTAAAAACGCTTTTTGCTTGTCTAAGCCTATGACATCGGAGAATCTCATCTTAATGGATCCTTTCTAAAGCGCCATATACCTATTCCAATAAATAACATGAAAACAAGAATAGCTATAAACTGACTATGGGACAAGGTATTTTCAGGAATTGCCCCACCAAAGGTTAAAAACCCTCGCGATTCGTCTCCTCTATATTTTTCGGTTATAAATCTTCCAATGGCGTACACCATTCCGTAGGTCAAAAACAATTGACCGTGAAACTTTTTACGGACTTTCATCACCAACATGAGGCCTACAATGCCTAATAACATACATGCATCCCATATTTGTGTTGGATATAAAGGAACTCCTTTTGGATTTGCCATTGCATTAATATTGGTATACACGATACCGCTATCGTTTCCTTGGCATACCAAGCCGTAACAACAGCCGGCTAACAAACAACCTATTTTACCAAAACCATGCACCAGGGCACCAGATACTCCTATGTTATCAAACTGCTCCCACACATTTAGCTTGTGTTTTTTAAACCACCACATTAAAATGGGTATGGTTGCCAAAAATGAACCGTAAAAGACAAAGCCTCTTCCAAAATCGGCAAAAAACTCTTTCATATGGGTCAGGTGATAGGTGGGATTTTCAAAAATCAGAAATACCTTTCCTCCAACAATCACTCCAAAAAAACACCATAATAAAAGAGATGAAATACTCTCTGAATCTAGGTCGTTTTTTTTGCCTTGCTTGAGCATATATAAATAACCCAAGAGCACTCCTAAAATGATCATAAACCCGTAGGAATATATTTTTATGAATCCGAGGTCTACTATTATAGGGTACATACCTTAACTATTGAATTGAATGCTTTTAGCCATTGAGGCTAGTTCTTCCTGGCTAGGACTCAATTTTTCTTTACTAAAATTAATATCTCCCACATTTTGGAGAGGCACGAGGTGTACATGCGCATGCGGCACTTCTAGGCCAATAACAGCTACGCCCACTCGCTTGCAATCGACGGCTTTATCTATGGCTATGGCAACCTTTTTTGAAAAGAGCATTAAACCGGCCAGTGTTTCATCTTCTAAATCAAAAATGTAATCTACTTCTTTTTTTGGAATGCACAATACATGGCCCATCACCAGTGGGTTAATATCTAAAAATGCCAA
Source organism: Bacteroidota bacterium (assembly GCA_030836345.1). GTDB lineage: Bacteria > Bacteroidota > Bacteroidia > NS11-12g > UBA955 > CALKCM01. The sequence continues at coordinate 6,634 of JAURQA010000061.1, read as the reverse complement.
GTAATCTTCGGTCTCGGCCACTTTATGGCAGGGAATTTCTTGATTGATTATTTTGGTAAAGAGGCTTGACATTAAATACTGATATCTAATATCTCTATTTTTATTTTACCTACAGGAACTTCAATTTCTACAATTTCGCCTTTTTCACGTCCAAGCAGGCCTTTGCCAATTGCACTTTGAATGGAAATTTTCCCTTGCTTCAAATTTGCTTCTGTTGGACTTACTAACTGGAGTATACTCTCTTTCCCCACATGGTGATTAAGTACTTTAACTTTACTTAGAACGGTGGCTTTACTTGTATCTACTTTACTTGTATCAATTAATCGTGCGGTTGCCAAGATATGGTCCAATTGATTAATCTTATCCTCAATATGGCCTTGCTCTTCTTTGGCCGCATCATACTCGGCGTTCTCACTAAGATCGCCTTTATCCCTAGCATCGGCAATTGCCTGAATAATTCGTGGACGATCTACATTTTTTAATTGCTCTACTTCCTGCCTTAATTCGGCTAAGCCTTCTCTAGTGAAATATTGAAAATCTGCCATTCTTTACTTGTAATGATAAAAAAAACATTTGCTCTTGGCAAATATATATCGTACAAAGTTACATGATTTTGTTGAATTGGTGGTGTTTCTAACAAAAAAGGGGCTGCTTATAAGCAACCCCTTTATCTAATTTTTAAAGCTTTATTATTCTCCTAATCCAAAACGCAAGCCAAAGGTATGGGCTCCGCTAAATGGATTTGAATGACGGTAACTGTAGTTAAAGGATACTACTTTCCCTCCATTGGTATGAACATCATAACTCATTCCGGCTCCTAGGCCAGTGAAAGCTGAAGTACGCTCTTCCCAAGATCCAAAACTACCATCCTGAATGGCGTAGCCTGCTCTAAATGAGATAAAATCTTTGTAGGAATATTCCATACCAAGATTTATTTGATCGGCTTGAAAAGCGAAGGTAGTAACACCCGCGGCTAATGTAAGGCGGTTATTGTACACCGACTTGTCTTTATCCAATTGGATATCGTAGGATGCACAAATGTTAAGTAGTGCAGGCAGTTTAAATGCTTCTGCTCTACCATTCACTGTTCTAGTAATGTCATCTGCTCCATCATTAAGAATGGCTTTGTATGTTAAACCTTGACCAGTATGGCGCATATCTCCACCTATATTTTTAAGGGAAACTCCAATTTTAAAATCATCGCTTTTGACCCCTCCTACTACAGGTTTTATAGTGGTTGCATATTGCACACCAGCATCTAAGCTAAGCCCAAAAGCGCTGGCATCAGGAATTCCTTCTGAAACGGCTCTAACCATAATTCCGGCTGAGACCCCCCTGCTAAATGACTTGCTGTAACCTACTCCTATATTAGTCATATTCACTCTATAGGTTCCTATACCTCCATGTGGATTATTTTCTGTAGTTATCATGATTGGTTTAATACCAAATTGCATGATGGATACTCCAATGGTACCTTTATCAAAATCTTCACCCAGTTTCTGAGTAAATCCGGCTGTATTAATCCCAATACCCGAACCAACTAACCATTCGGTGCGCGCAAATGACATATCGGTTGTTACGGATGATCTATCCATACCTGCCGCATTCATAAACATGGATTCAATACCGCTAACACTTGAACCATTTGCCCATCCCATGGCACTGCTTCGTGCAAATGAGTTAATGGTTAATTGTGCAGCTCCACCTGAACCTTGTCGTTCTGGGTTACCAGCAAATGCAATTGTAGCTATGGCTAGTGTTCCTAATATTATCGCTGTTTTTTTCACGTTCTTTTTCTCCTTTTTTAATTAATATGTATCCAAGTCAATCTCGTGCATGATACCATACCATTTAATGATTTTTTCACCAAGGTCTTTGGTTTTGATATGAATAAGGTATAGACCACTTGCAATGGGTACACTTGATTGGTTTTTTAAGTCCCAATCGAGATAAGTTAATTCATCTGCTTTGTTAAACCTTCGCACAAAATTACCAGCCATGTCATAAATGCTAATGGTTGCTTCTGGGGGAAGGTTCGTGATTTTAACTCTTGAGTCAATAGGGCTTGTCTCATACTGAGAATATACTCGGTATGGGTTTGGTACCACATTGGCTAAATCTAAACTTTTAATTCCCTCTTCATTATTAATGGTAGGAGCAATATCTGCTGTATTAAAGGTATATTTTGGACGTTGGTCATTGGTTGCCGTTTGACCTGGCGCTAATCTTGTGGTATACGCTTTTTTAACGTGTACCGTAAATTTAACCTCTGTTGGTGGAACTCCATCATCCATTTTGTAGCCATTGGCTAGATATGTTGGAATAATCCACATGCAATTATCCCAGCCTTTTCGCTTATCACTATTATTTAAGGTGGTTAGCTCGTTTAACCAATCAGTATACGAGTTGTCATCTTCACCAAGATATCTAAACCCGGATCGAAGTTTGTTTACACCACCCCAGTTATTTCCAAAAATATAGATATAATGTTTACATCCAATAGCGGGATAATTTCCATTATCGTTATATACAGTGCTGGTTGGATTCCATATCATATCCCGCCCATTTTCCCCTTGCAGATAAGAGTCCTCTCCAAAAGCCAATTGCAATCGTTCTCCAGTTTCTAAATCAATCGCATACCCTGGGAACCAGCCTAAACCTGTTCCACTGGTGGTATTTCCATCTTTATCCACGGATACTCCTGCCCTTGCTGACATTTTAAAAATACTTCCTTCGGTGCCTAACCTTACTTCGGGCTCTCCCATTTCAACCACAGGACATTTGGTCCATAGCGCTTTATCTGGAGTAATAACCAATTGGAAACTTGATATTTGGGATAAAGAATGATCAATTTTTGGGCTTTGTATTCCACCAATAAAAGCTGCCGGGCCGTAGGTATTTCTTCCTGGCGTTCCGTTATCTCTTGCCGCAAGTACATATGGTGCAATACGTCCATTCCATATTTTTTCAAAACCACCGGTGGGATCCATAGGATCTACGTTGGGCGATATTGATAAGAAATGATCATGGTATAATGGATCAAATGTAGAACCCCTACCAAAGCCACCAGCTCTAATCCAATTGGTCCAAATAGCTCCACTGGTTGGCTGATTTTGTTGATCGTTATCTACAATAGCAGTTAACCACTGTCGTCCATTGTCTTCCCATTCCACGGACCAGTCTAACAATCCATTTCCTTGATCTGCCGTTGCATCTTCACCTGGATTTTTAACTTGCTCAATTTCTATGCTTAGTCCCCAGTCCGCAAGAGTTAACTCTGACGGGTTATTTAAGGACCGTACCCCTTGGGTAGATTCAAATTTGTACTGTAAAGTAGTATCTGAAAAGATGGTATCACCCGAAGTTATATTGATTAAAGTCCAGGAAGTATTGGACGAAATACTATCTTTATTTTGGATGGCGGTTGTAGCACTGTTCTCGTTAAAGATTAATTCGAAGTCTGCCACTGGAACTTTCAATGGATCCACTACTTTTACTTTTACTGGACCTGATCCCGCAATGTATGTAGGCGTTGGATCTATTCCATCTTTCAAAATTTTCTCGATAGATTCCTTGGATAGCTCTAAGATGTTCCCTCCATTACCTCTTCCCTCTACTTGGGTTATTGTAGGCCCTGAACCAAAGGATGAGTTAAGCTTCGTTCCAAAATTTTCAGATTCTGTTTTATGAGGAACTCCTTTGTACACCCTAATATTTCTACGACCAGCTAAGTATTGTTCTGGATCTACCTGAAGTGTATCATTTGAAATAGCTGCATAGCTAAGAACCATATAGTAATAGGTTTTAAAATCAACCAAAGACGTATTGGATGATTTTGAGAATAAGTCATTTTTGATGGAGTACGTATGAGTGATTCCCTCGTTGGCTCCATCTACTTTTTCTACGGGAATCAAAGTATTTAACTTAGGGTCAAAAACTTTATTAATAATTTGTGCCCTATTGTTTTTAATATCTGATTGAAAAAGCAACCTAGCTTTATCTACATTTTCAAGATCTCCAGTATTTACAGTAGCATCTTTTAATTGATAAATCACATAGCCCTCAAATTTGTAGCTCTTTTCCTTATTAAGTGCATCCTTGTAGGTCTCTTCATAGTTCTCTACTTTATCTGAAGATGCATTTAAGATTTTTAATACCAATTCACTCTCTAATTCTTGTATTTCGATATCTGGAGCATCTGGCCCATCAAGAATTTTAAAGTTATTATTGAATAAGGTTTGTGCCTTGTCTGAAGCTAGCTTGAGAATACTTAAACTTCCTTGTGCCGAACTGTTACATGGGGATCCTGCTCCTCCACTTGTAGTTCTAGCCCACACCACACCTGTGGTAATTCTTTGGGATTCTCCTGCACCCATTTTAAAGGGTCCTGTAGATTGTAGAAAACGTCTATCAGCAGGTTGATTTCCTGCAGATTTTTCATCCCAACATTGACCAGGGAAGTCGGGATCTGTTCCACCGGAGAACATATACTTGGTTTGCTGAGAGCCTCCCAGGCCATTTCCACCAAATGTTACATTTTGACCACCGAGCCATTTCCCTTGCAAAAGGTTATAAAATTCAATAGCCACATCCGGATTTCCCCGAATAGGGTCACTATCGTTATTATAATACATAAAGGTACTTAAACCTAGTTCTGTTCCATTATCTGTAGGACCCTCAAAATAATCCACTCCTACAGTTGGAGGGTTTAATCCATACCCTAAAACTCCTTCGTCATCATCGTCTCCATTGTAGCAATATCCTAGACTTCGTCCAACATCACATCCTACATAATCGTCAGAGTAGTTTCCTAAATCGGCATCTACCCATTGTCCCATGTAGCAATCTACAATATCATTAAAACCTCTGTTGGTTAACTGAGAGGTGTAGAAGGTCATGTTATTAATTTCATCATTGGTTGCATAGGCAAATGCAGTTGTTTGAATTTCGAGTCCCATTGGAGAACCTTGGGTTTCAGAGTGAATATTTCCACGATCATTATAGACAAACCAAATAAACATATCGGGTTGTGCCGAAACACCATTTTCATTGGCCGGTCTTCTATGGTCTAAAACTGGATGGTCTCCATTCAAGTAATTATAACCAGGTGCACCATCTACATCTAAATAAGGAGCCAAATATCTTGCCTCATTCCCTGTTCGTGTAATTCTGTTAAAGCTTGCAGGCCAAGATTGAATATCTTCGGTTGCTGCTGAGGGGTCTTCTTTGGCTTCTTCTAAGTCTGATCTAGTGATTTTCCAAAGCCTATCATAGGTTTCACAACGAATGGGCTCAGTAGATGAGGTTGTCGTATCTAAAGGACCTGGCCAAAAATCTGATCCTCTTTGACGATATGTCATAGCGGCTAGTTTTAAGTTTCCTCCATTTTCCTTTCCTCCAATCCATAAGGCTCCAGAAAATAAGCTATGTTTTCTTACTGCGTTTGGATCATTTACTTTAGGTACTTCATATTTAGGATTGTTCAAATCCCACCACATATCTCCACCATTAAGAATTTTAGTTCTTACGTTATTAATATCCAAATCTGTACTTTGAGAGGCAGGTGAACAGGTATTGCCCCAGGATGATGTACGGTCGATTTGTTTTTGATTCTTAGTTCGAGGAGAAATGCCTCTATTTGGCCTTGCCGATAGGTTTAAGCCTACATTAAGCATTACCAAAACTATAATTAATCTTTTCATCTTTTTCTTTTTTCTTCGTATTAGTTAAAATTAAACCTCACTCCTATTCTTGCGTTTCGAGGTCTCGCAAAGTTTCCTGTGTATGAGTTTAAGAGTGTTTTGTATAGATCTACGTAACTCTGAGCAGCCACTTGGCTTTCTACCACTAACTGACCTGCTGGAGAGTTTAAGAAACCATCGTCCAAAGCAGCTCCTGTATATGGAAATACTCCCACTGTATTTTTGGTATTTAAGACATTTTGAACCCATAGAAAAACGGATACAACGAGGGGATTGTCTTTGGTCTTTCTGTTAATTAAGAACCCTTTGGTAATATTAATATCAAAGGTATTTTGCCATGGCATTCTTGCGCCAAAAGGAGATCCCTTGATTTGAGCTCTTTGCACTGCACCAATCTGAACAGGGTTCAATGTTGGTGTATAAGGCAAACCACTATAAGCATTACTAATAATATTTAAACTTGCAAATTCTAAGTATTTTTCCAAGTTAGCTGGACCTTTATACCTTTTCTTTCGTGTGTATGGGTCAATTCCTCCAGACCAAGCAAAGGTTGCAGATGTCTTTAATGAATGTCTTACATCTAAACTACCCAATGGTATTACGTTTCGTAAATTGGGTTGGTTGGATTGAATAAGAGCTTGTTGTGAGTTAATATTTGATCCTGTACCATCAGCAAATTGCAATTGGTAACTTACTGAAACAGATAAGGGACCTAAATCATTAACGAATAATCCTGCTCTAAAACCAGTGATGGTTGAGAAATCGATATTTCTATAGGTGGTATACGTTACAGGGTATCCATTATTAATTTGATACAAACCAAAATCTTGTCTCACTTCACTGTAAGAAGCGGCCAATTCTAAGGCCATATTTTTTCTTTTATTTCTCCCTTTACTGCCAAATATCTGTTTATATCCAATTTCGTAATCGGT
>JAURQA010000060.1 GCA_030836345.1 Bacteroidota bacterium | reverse complement strand
TGGTAGCGCCCGAAACATTAATGAGGGAATTTCGAAAGACCTACCAGTACGTGGGCTTTAGTGCCCACAGTCCAACTCAATATGCCATTGCAGATTTTATGCAAGAGGATGCATGGTGCCCTGCTCTTTCCGAGTTTTTTCAGGAAAAGCGAGATTATTTTAGAGAAAAAATAATAGATTCACGATTTAAACTACATCCGTCCCATGGCAGTTATTTTCAAACCATTTCCTATGAAGGCATTAGCGAAAAAACCTCTTTTGAAATGGCTCGAGAACTTACCATAAATCATGGAATAGCAAGTATTCCCTTTGAATCGTTTTACCATAAACCATTTGAAGGAAAATACTTGAGAATATGCTTTGCAAAAAACAAAAACACCCTGAGAAAAGGGGCTGAGATATTATGCAGCATTTAAAGTTACATATTCTTCAATTAGCTATTGTATGGGAGAATGCAAGCCGTACTCTTGAAAAAATAAACCCTTATTTAAATGCAGTGAATGAGGGCGAAATACTCATTTTGCCAGAAACTTTTGCTACGGGCTTCTCTATGAATAGGGATGAGGTAAAACAAACCATGGCAGGATCTATTGTTACTTGGATGAAGGAAAAAAGCATGAATCGGGTAATCTGTGGCTCCGTATTTATTGAGGAGAATGGAAAGGTATATAATAGGTTTATTTGGTGTCAGGATGGGGCGATTAAATACACCTATGATAAGGCTCATTTATTTAGCTTAGGAAATGAAGACAAGCATTATACTGCGGGCAAAGAGAACATTTGCATTGCTTACAAAGGCTGGCGCATACGCCCTTTCATTTGCTATGATTTAAGGTTTCCTGTTTGGAACAGAAATGCATCAGATATCGACCTTTATATTTATGTGGCTAATTGGCCCGAGGCTCGTAAAAATGCATGGCAAAAATTATTGGAAGCCCGGGCTATTGAGAATCAAGTGTATGTGGCTGCAAGCAATTGCGTGGGCACAGATGGCAATGGAGTTAAAACGATAGGAATGTCAGGACTTATTGATTTTGAAGGGCATTGGCTTGCCAAAGAGGAAAATGAGGAAGTGCTCACCTCTGTAGAACTGGATCGAGATGTACTGCATAAATTTAGGCAAGGTTTGCCTTTCTTGAGGGATGGAGATTCCTTTACCTTCGTTTAATTTTCTTTTTTATCTAAAACGATTCTAAATAATTTTTAAAAGTTACCTTTGCCTTGTGTCATCGGCTGCCAAAATAGAAATGGGAGAGGCTCACAGAATTAATACAGTTTCTAAAAGCCCTTTCATGGAAAAATTATTAGAAATGGGTTGTACTCCAGGCACGAAGCTTATCAAAGTACATCAAGCTCCTTTCGGTTGCCCCATCACGTTCGATGTGGAGGGTTATCAATTGGCACTTCGCAAAACAGAGGCCGAGACCATTTTAGTTGATTCCCTTGCCGATTAAAGAGAAACATATCATACTTGTTGGTAATCCCAACTGTGGTAAAAGCACTATTTTCAACATTCTTACAGGGCTTCGCCAAAAAATAAGCAACCTGCCAGGCACTACTGTTGAGTTAAAGAAAGGACGATACAAAGGAGAACGATCGGAATATTCTGTTACAGATTTGCCGGGCATTTATAGCATCAACAGAACAGAAACGGAGGAGGGAATTGTTCGAGAGACACTGCTTGGTTTAAATTCTGAAAAACAGGATCATACAATATTATTTATAGTGGATGAGTCCAATCTCCGAAGGAACCTCCTATTGGTTCATCAGGTGGTTCAATTGGGGCACAAGTGCGCTTTACTTCTCAATTTAAGTGACGTTGCAAAGCGTCGTAACAAGCAAATAGATGCCAATAAATTAGCTGATAAACTGGGAATACCGGTACTCCGAGTGAATGGAAAACAAGCCAAAGGATTTGAAAAAATCGAGTCTTGCATTGAGCAAGCACAGCCCAGTAAATGGCGATCTGAATCCGAAACATCCATTGAAAAAAAGTACAATAAAATTGAAGAACTCCTGGATACTGTTTCTAAAAAGACGCGAAAAGATCAAATCACCAAAAAAAGTCTGACCCGACTCTTGGACAGGGTTACAACCCACAAATTTTGGGGTTTTGTGGTGCTTTTTTTCGTGCTTCTTACGGTGTTTCAAATTGTTTTTACCGTAGCGCAATATCCAGCAGAATGGATCGAAAGTGGTTTTAGCCTCCTTAGCTCTTGGATAGAAAGCACCTTTAACCAAAGTGCCTTTATTAGTCTTGTGAGTGATGGGCTAATTCCGGGTTTGGCTGGTGTTATGGTTTTTATACCACAAATAGCCTTATTATTTTTGCTCATTGGGATTTTAGAAGATAGCGGGTACCTCACGCGGGTTAGCTACATCAGTGATTTCCCGATGCGCAAACTTGGTCTGAGTGGCAAAAGTGTCATTCCTCTATTGGGTGGGTTTGCCTGTGCCATCCCGGGAATTATGAGTACCAGGACCATTGCAAACCGCTATGAGCGTATGCTTACCATGTTTGTCTTACCCTTAATGGCCTGTAGCGCGCGACTGCCTGTTTACGTGCTCATTATTGGTTTATGCATCCCAAATACTGCTATATTTGGCTTCATAGGCACCCAAAGCTTAGTGATGACCACTTTATACATTAGCGGCATTGTTTTGGCCAGTATTATTGCTTTTACGGCGCGTAAATTTATCAAAAACCGTACTCCTAGTGATTTTATTTTAGAACTTCCTACCTATCAAATCCCTCAAATCAAAAATTTGTGGAATACCGTATACTTTAAGTGTAAATCTTTTGTTTTAGAGGCTGGGAAAATTATACTTTTAGTATCTATGCTGTTGTGGTTTCTTGCCAGTTACGGGCCATCGAAGCCAATGAATGAAGCTAGTTTAACAGCCAAAAGAGAGGCAATATCACAAAACCTAAACCGCAAACAGGCCCAAGCATTGGAGGATAAATACACCTTAGAAAGCAGTTACGCAGGTCATCTGGGAAAATTTATTGAACCAGCTATTGCACCACTAGGATTTGATTGGAAGACGGGAATAGCCATTATTAGCTCCTTTGCGGCTCGAGAGGTCTTTGTAGGCACCATGGGAACCATTTTTAACCTGGAAAACAAGGAGGATAGCGAATCCTTGCGTGTAAAAATGTCCAATTCAACCAATCAGGTAACTGCATCAGGTAAATATGGATTTGCCTATGGTGTGAGTCTTCTCTTATTCTATGCTTTTGCCATGCAATGCATAAGCACGTTGAGTGTGATGTACAAAGAAAGTCAATCGATGAAGCTTACTTTTCTACAGCTATTTGGATATTCTGGCATCGCTTATTTTGCCGCTTTAGTAGCTTATCAGATTTTGGCCTGATTTTTGAGCTTGGCGTTTAGCACAAAATATCTAAAAAAACCTAAACAGAATACGTGTTTGGGAGTGTTTTTTAAATTACTTTTGCCAACTGCAATTTTAAAAGTAAATGAGGCAACTAAAAATATCTAAACAGTTTACCAATAGAGAGAATAAATCTCTTGATAAATATTTGAATGAAATCTCTAAAGTAAATATGATTGACGCGCAAGAAGAAGTAGAGCTTGCACGTAGAATTAGAGAGGGAGATCAAGCTGCTCTAGAAAAATTGGTGAATGCAAATTTACGTTTTGTTGTTTCCGTTTCTAAACAATACCAAAATCAAGGCTTAACACTTGGTGATTTGATTAATGAGGGAAATATGGGTCTAATTAAAGCAGCTAAACGTTTTGATGAAACCAGAGGTTTTAAATTTATATCTTATGCCGTTTGGTGGATCCGTCAAAGCATCCTTCAGGCATTAGCTGATCAAAGTAGAATCGTTCGACTTCCCTTAAACAAAGTAGGAAGTTTAGGGAGAATTAACCAAATGAGCAGCCGATTGGAGCAATATTTGGAACGCGAACCAACCCCTGCAGAAATTGCAGAAGCCTTAGAGGTAACGGTAACAGAAGTGGAAAATGCTCTCAAATCTGGCGGCCGTCACTTGAGTATCGATGCGCCTCTCAGCGAAGGAGAAGACAATAATTTATTAGGAGTATTGGATAACAACGATGAGCCTGATCCAGATAATCCATTACTTAATGAATCTCTCCAAAATGAGATCAATCGGGTTATTTCCACCTTAAGTGATAAAGAAAGAGATGTTTTAAAATATTACTTTGGCTTGGATGGAAATCCTGCGCATACTTTAGAAGACATTTCAGAAAAAGTAGGCCTCACCCGCGAGAGAGTTCGTCAAATTAAGGAAAAAGCCTTACGTAGACTTCGCAAGAGCAGCAAAAGCAAAATTCTTAAGAGTTACCTGGGGTAATTGAGATTTTAAGATTGCTCTTCTGTCTCATCAATATTCTAATCTAAATGCATGGGATTCATCCATGTTCATAAAATTTTTTCATTCTACCCTTTAAGTTAATGTAAACTTGTGTATGCAAAAACGATTAGCAGGTTGGGCCTGTTTGGCAATAGGAATAGGTATTATCGTGGGAGCTTTTGGTGCTCATAAAATGCAAGAAATACTCAATGCAAAACAGCTTGTCACCTTTTCAACAGCTGTTCGTTACTGGTTTTACAATAGCATTGGCATACTGGGATTGTCTGCCTTAAGTCATATAAAACTCTCCAAGAGTTCGGTTATTACCATAGCACTAGGGACTTTTATTTTCTGTTTTTCATTATGGATCA
>JAURQA010000059.1 GCA_030836345.1 Bacteroidota bacterium | reverse complement strand
TGGGCCTGGGAATTGCTCACCGAAGTATATGGTTTGGATAAAGACCGTTTATATGTAACTGTTTTTGAAGGCGCCCAAGAAGAAGACCTGTCTGTAGATACAGAAGCTCAAGGCTTTTGGAAAGAGTGGATTGCCGAAGACCGCATTCTTTTGGGAAATAAAAAGGATAATTTCTGGGAAATGGGAGAGACTGGACCCTGCGGACCCTGCACAGAAATACACTACGACGGCAGAAGCGACGAGGACAGAGCCAAGGTTTCTGGAGCCAGTTTGGTAAATATGGACCACGAAGATGTGATTGAGATTTGGAACAATGTATTCATGGAATTCAATCGCAAAGCCAATGGAGGTTTAGAGAAGCTACCCGAACAACACGTAGATACAGGCATGGGATTTGAGCGACTCGTGCGCATCATACAAGGAAAAAATAGCAATTACGATACGGATGTTTTTCAGTTTATTATTGAAAAAACAGCAAAGGCAGCGCAAGTAAACTACGGGCAAGATCCCAAAAAAGATATAGCGCTAAGGGTTATTGCCGATCACATTCGAGCCGTGTGCATGTGTATCTCCGATGGACAGTTACCTGCCAGCAATGGGGCTGGATACGTGGTTCGACGCATATTGAGAAGAGCCGTTCGGTATGGATTTAGTTATTTAAACCTAAGCGAGCCTTTCCTGCACACATTGGTGGAAGATTTAGCCGATTACTTTGCCAAAGATTTTCCTGAGCTTCAATCGCAAGGCGATTTTGTAGCCAATGTGATTGCCCAAGAAGAAAAGAGTTTCTTTAGAACCTTAAGCAAGGGAATTGCCATGCTGCAAGAGCATTTTAATAAAGATTCCACTAAAGAACTTCATGGAAAAATAGCCTTCGAATTGTTCGATACCTACGGTTTCCCCGTAGATTTAACCGATTTAATTTGCCGAGAGCAAGGGCGCAGCTTGGATATGGCTTCCTTTGAGCTAGAAATGGCCGCACAAAAAAATAGAAGCAAGCAAGACGCTTCCAAAGAAACAGGCGATTGGAATGCAATACACCCAGGCGATGAACACTTTGTGGGTTATGATCATTTGAGTGTAAATACCCAGATTACCCGACATAGAACCCTTAAAGTAAAGGATACCGATGTATTTCAGATGGTTTTAGCTGAAACTCCTTTTTATGCCGAGAGTGGCGGACAAGTGGGAGATACGGGTCGCATTATTTCCGAAGGCGAAACGATTCAGGTTTTGGATTGCCAAAAAGAAAACAAATTGCACGTGCTCTTTGTAAATAAGCTTCCTAGCAACCCTCAGGCAGCCGTTTTGGCTGAAGTACATGTATCCAAGCGAGCCTTAATTTCTAGAAATCATTCTGCCACGCACCTCATGCATAGCGCCTTAAGGCAAGTGCTGGGCGATCATGTGGCTCAAAAGGGGAGTTTAGTGAACGAAAAAGCACTGCGTTTTGACTTTAATCATTTCGCTAAAGTTGAAGATGAGCAGTTAAAAGAGATTGAACAGATCGTAAATACCAAAATAAAAGAGCATATTCCTCTTGAAGAACAGAGAAATATAGCCATTGCAGATGCCCAAGAGATGGGAGCAACCGCATTGTTTGGCGAGAAATACGGCGATACCGTTCGGGTTATAACATTTGATAAAAACTACAGCATGGAGCTGTGCGGGGGAACGCATGTACCCAATACCAAAGATATAGGACTTTTTAAGTTTATTTCAGAAGGCTCTGTTGCATCGGGTGTGCGAAGGGTAGAGGCCGTGTGTAGTGAGGCTGCCATTGCTTTATTGAATAAAGCCTATGAAGAAAATGAAGCGATTGCAGGGCTATTAAATAATCCCAAAGATAAGGCCCAAGCCATAGAAAAATTATTGAATGAGTCCCAAAAATTGCGACAATCCATGATTCAAATGGAAACTCAAATCATTGCTGGAATCAAACAGGAACTTTTGAATAAGGCAGAGCAAAAAAATGGATGTAACCGGGTTATAGCCCAAGTGAGCCTTCCGAGTGCAGAAGCAGCTAAAACCCTCTGTTTTCAATTAAAAAAAGAAATCGATCATTTGGCCTGTGTTCTTGCCTATGAAGTGGATGCCAAACCGGGCATTGCTATTTTATTTGACGAGAAGGTATTAAAAAGTAAGGATTGGAAAGCCGGGGCTTTGGTTCGCGAGTGGGGGCAATACATTAAAGGCGGCGGTGGCGGTCAAGATTTTTTTGCAACCGCAGGAGGAAAAGAAGTAGCTGGGCTTCCTAAGGTTGTGGAAGCAGCAAAGCAATTCATAAGCTAGCCCTCGCACTCCTTTTTATACTTCTTCGAACATTTTCTCTAGCTTACTCAGTTCAATCACGTTTTGAACATTCAGTTTTTTTAATATTCGCGTTTTGTACGTAGAAATAGTTGATGGTTGCAAATTCATGATTTCGCCTATTTCGTTAGATGCTTTGCCTTTTAACAGCATATCGGCTACCTCAAGTTCTCTTTTAGAGAGTTTGCCAAAGGGATTTACTTTGATTTTTAACTTAACAAAGTTTGCGAGTAGCTCTATCACTGCTTGGCTCATGTGTTTTCTGCCTGCAAATACATTCCGAATGGCTGTTTGTATTTCAACTGTATGAGCTGTTTTTTGGATGTACCCATACACGCCTACCTGAAGGCAGCGAAGGGCATAAATGTTCTCTGCATTGCATGTAATTACGAGTATTTTTGCCTGCGGTGTATAGCTAAGTATTTGCTCTATTAGCGATAAACGAGTGTTGCCCTCAATTTTTAAATCCATGAGTATGAGGCCAAAGGAATTTTCCTTTAACTGCTGCATGGCTTCCGATGCATTTTCAGCTTCACAAATAATGGCGGAGGGAATTTCGTCTTTAACGAGCGCACAAAGCCCCATGCGAACGATCTGTTGATCGTCAATAATTAGTACATTATTTAACATGTTTTGAATAGTTGGAAATACAAAGTAAAGGAATAATTTTTAATTTGCCATTTACATGAAGCATCATAAGTGTATCTGAGCATTGCAGTTGGCCCTTAATAAAGAGAACCGACCCACTTGCGTAGGTCGGTTCTCTTTTTAAAAATAAGGCTGCTTATCCTTGATAGCTCCTTATTTTTTTTATTATTCTTTGATAAATCGATCCTTTTGATGCGTTCCATTCTCATCGAATAAATAAACCATATAAAGACCTTTAGATAGTTTGCTCACATCTACAGACAATGTTAGGCCCGACTGACTAAGCACTACCTGTCCAGTACTGTTAATGATGTTTATTTGTGCATTTAGCAGTTCTGCGGTATTTATTCCAGTCAGTGTGATTTTATTATTGGCTGGATTTGGATAAACACTTAGACGAGCCGACTGATTCTGGTCATACTTGATCAATCGCACCGGAGTGTAATTCGATTCACCTCGTACATCTGTAATTTTTATTCTGTAAAAATTCACAGGACTTTCAATATTATGGTGAACAAAGGAGTACGCTTCTACAGAACCGTCTATTTTGTTTAGTGGAGCAACAGAACCAATGCTAGTCCAATCGTTTCCATTTACACTGTATTCTACGCTTTGGGTTTGAGTTTCAGTTTCAAGCGAAGCCGTTTTCCAAGATAAAAGCGCGTTTCGCGTATTTTCTATTTTCTCTGCCTCAAAAGACAACACTTCTACGGGCAGGGGCTCCAATTGAGTGGAAGTCATAAACCCAATGCTACTAAAGCTGCTTAATAAAAACTCTACATAATCAACGCCTTGATCTACCCCTGAATTAATGGGAGTAATGGACTCTGATTCGGCTAACCAAACGGGGTTCATATTGTCTACCACGCCTTGAGCAGTATGCTTTTGGCACTTATACCATCCTGTAAATCCAGTGCTTAGTCCTGCTGGCCATGCATCGGACGACATGCTGGTGTGTTCTGCTGGATCGTAATACACTCGAACAACAATTCCTCCATTAACGGTATACGAACCAGGAGCTTCTATGATATGTATACGTTTGCTTACCCGAATTGAACTTAGCCCATCGGTTGTCTGATAATAGGTTCCAGCCGTGGTAAATGTACCTTGATATCCAGTTAAGCTCCCTACATTATTTACCCTAATATTTGTGGGATTAAACGTATTCCCATTGTTATAGGTTTTTAATATGGTCTCATTTATGGGCGCGGTAGTGTTAAAAAAGGAGGTGCTGTCATTGCTTGTGCAATTGTGGCTATGCACTTCCTCTGTTCCGCTGGCTGTTAATAGGATATACTGCTCTTTTTTTAAGGAAACGATGGTAAATACTGCTCCATCGACTAAACTGCTCATTCCGTTAAAATCCAACATGTTTGCA
>JAURQA010000007.1 GCA_030836345.1 Bacteroidota bacterium | reverse complement strand
TAGGGAGACCAAAAAGAACACTTAATATCTGCAAATTAGCACACATGGTACCTATAGCACTGGGCACTACGTTATCCTCCCAGTCTGGAACGGGAGTAAATAGCACTTGACTTACATTTTGGAACTGTAAGTCCCCATCTTCATTTAAATGGTTTTCCAGGGCCTGCTTTGTTAATTTCAGGGCTCTTGTAGCATATTCCTCCTGCTGGCTTGTTTCAAATAAATCCAATAATCCTTTTATAAAAAAAGCATAGTCATCGAGGCAAGCAGAATGCCCTATTTTTTCGTGTGATATTTGATGACAAAGTCCATTACTAGTAAAAAATTGACTCATTGAATCTGCCAAGCGTTTCGCTTGCCCTAAATAGGTAGGGAAAATTACAGAAGCCTTAGATAAGCCGGTCAACATGAGTCCATTCCAAGCACACAGGCACTTATAATCTAGGCCTGGCTTTTCTTTAGATTTTCGCAATGTTCTAAATTTTTCAAATATACTTTGTTGAAAATCCTCTAGGTCTTGGGATTCCATATTCAGCTCCTGAATGATGCGTTGAGGGGGCTCGCTAATAACAGGGATATTCAAGCCATTTTCCCAATTACCCTCTTTTGAGAAGCGCATATACTTGGAGCAAAATTCCAATTCCTTTGTATTTAATATAGCCGTATATTCCTTTTCTGTGAGAGCGTAATAGGCTCCCTCCCCTTCATCCGTGTCAGCATCCAAGGCAGCAGCAAATAATCCGTTACTTTGCAATAAATTAGCATTGCAAAAATCTACAATGCGATGTCCCACATCAGTTAGTATAGGAATATTAATGCGATCTCCAGCTGCAAAATACAGTGGTACAAGTTGTGCATTATCAAACAACATTTTTTCAAAATGGGGCACAAACCAATTTTCATCCACACTATATCGGGCAAAGCCACCTTCTACCAAATCCCACATGCCTCCTTTCATCATCTTGAGAAGACTTAAGTTTACAAATTGCTCCAAATTCTCATTTCCAAATACCACGGACCAGAGATTCAAGTTTTGAAGTAATACGGGCATGGGAAACTTTGGGCTGCCCATTAAACCTCCATTATTATAATCTAACAAACCGGTGTTTTTATCTATCGATTCGAGCACCTTTACGAGACTTAAATCTGTACTTTCTTTTTTATTGTCTTCGATAAGTACACCAGCAAGTTTTGCCTTGAACTCCTCCACTTGACTTGGCTTCTCTTTCCAAAGTTTGGCAATGGTATTGAGAAGTTGTATCCAATTATTTTTTGGAAAATAAGTGCCCGCATGAACGGGAGTGCCATCTGGGGTGCAGATCACATTTAACGGCCAGCCTCCACCTCCAGTCATCAATCTACAAGCTTGCATATATATTTTATCCACTTGAGGATGCTCCTCGCGATCTACTTTAATATTTATGAAATGGTGATTCATTAGCCGAGCAACTTCAGCGTCCTCAAAACTTTCATGTTCCATTACATGACACCAATGGCAGGCGGAATACCCAATGCTAATAATAAGTAATTGCTTGTTTTCAGGATGATTGATTAAAGTATCGCTATACTCTTGCCAATGCACAGGATTTTCCGAATGTTGCAGCAAGTATGGACTGGAAGATTCTGACAGTTTATTAGAATTTGTGTTCAAAATTTACGTTATTTTTGACGGACTAATGTTTAAATATTTGGCAAAGGTATGCCTATTTGCACTGTTTTTACTGAGACTAGCTCCAGCAAAATCCAATGATAGTACGGCCAGACAAAGAGGATTTGTATCCTATCAAGCCAGCTATGATACCTTGTGGCAATTCATTACCCAAAAGAAACAGCCTTCCATTGATTCCTTTATCCTGTCTGATAGTATGTTTCATGCGGAGTTTAGAAAAAATGATTCTACACAAATAAAAGTAATGGTTGATGCTTTTTCTAAAACTTATCGGTATGTCCTCCATAAATCCTTTGCTAAATCCTTTAAAAAAATGCACGGGCATTTATGGAACTATCGAAGGGTAAAAATATATGAAATTCTGCGTTACCCAATGTCCGAATCTGGAGATAAGGTAAAGGTAGAAATATACTTTAAGCACAATAAAAACAAAGGCATCTTCACCTATTATTTATGGAAATTAAATACACGCTGGTATTTTATTGAAAAGTTTAAAATACGAAAAGATTGAGTTCATAAAAATTGACACTCTAATTGATTTGAGTTCTGCTTGTAAACATTTGGGCAAAAGTCGAAGTTAAAAAAATGGGTAGTGGTTTATTTCTTTGCTTATGTGAATCGATCGGAAAAACACAAAAGAAGAAAACCGAGCGGATGGCCTAGTGTGATGAGCTTATCTCTCGTCATGTTTATTCTTTCTATCTGGGGAATCTCCATCCTAGCTTTTGATAGTCTCGTCAAGAATGTGGTTGAGGAAACAAACTTGGACATCTATTTTGTCGAGCAAACGACAGAGGAGGATATAACTGCGTTTATGCAAGCTCAAGAAAAAAGTCCAATTATAAAGAAGTCTGTTTACATCAGCCAGAAGCAGGGATTTGAGGAATTCATGCAGGACGAATCAAACAAAGAAATGTTGGATTTTGTAAGTGCTGAGACCTTGCCTAAAAGCATTGAATTATATTTTAATGCTGCCGAAGATATGGGTTCCATCATGAGCCAAAAAGCCAAAGAACTTAGATCAAATCCATTAATTGAGGATGTCGTATACAATCCAAATTTAGTGAAAACGGTTACAAAGAATGTGCGCATTGCTCAATTAGTTTTATTGGGTGCTTGCTTCATTTTTATTGTAGTAGCCATTGGTCTTATTCAGTCTTCTACGCGGTTGAGCATATTTGCAAAGCGGTTTATTATTAAGAGCATGCAACTGCTGGGAGCCACCAATAGTTTTATTGTACGCCCCTTTATTACAAAATATGTTGGTTTTGCTGTCATGGCCTTTATCCTGTCTATCAGTTTAACGCTTGGTTTGGTGCTTGTAATTAATCAAACCTGGCCAAAAGTTATTGATTGGAACTTACATCTAAATTCTATTGATTATGGAAAGGCTGCTCTAATTTTTGGGGGCATTGCAATGTTTGGTGTTTTATTAGCAATTATTTGTGTATGGTTAAGCACTCGTAAGTATCTTCGCACTAAATTAGAAAATCTGTATTAATGGCTAAACCAAACCAAAAAACACAAAGCTCTGCTAGAAAAGATGAAATTTTTTCAAAGAAAAATTACCTGCTTACAGGAATTGCGGCCCTTGTATTATGCATTGGCTTTATACTTATGTATAGTAAACCTGGAAATGATATTTACAGTTTTAGAAAAATAACCTTGGCCCCAATTGTGGTTTTAATAGGCTTTGCTATTGGTGGATATGCTATTTTTTATAGGGAAAAAGAAACCACTAAAGATTAATTGTGCTCTGGTGGCAAAACCTCTTATTTAGCCTTATTGAAGGCCTTACCGAATACTTACCGGTAAGTTCTACTGGTCATTTAATGATGACCAATTATCTTTTAGGCTTTGACCCTAAAGAAACGGACACCTACATTATCGGTATCCAGCTTGGTGCCATCCTTTCGGTATTGGTCCTATATCCAAAAAAATTCTTTAATTTTTCAAATTTTACTTTTTACTACAAATTATTGGTTGCATTTATCCCGGCCGCCGTATTGGGCTTGCTTTTCGATGATTATTTAGAAAAGATGCTTCAAGAACCTGCTATCGTTGGCTTTATGCTTATTGCTGTTGGTATTGTTCTATTGTTTATAGATACCTTGCTTCCTGGAGGAGAAAAAACAGTGGATGAACTGGATTACAAATCCGCCTTTATTATTGGATTTGCGCAATGTTTTGCCATGATACCTGGGGTGAGCAGAAGCGCCTCTGCTATTATTGGTGGACTATTCTGCAAATTAAAAAAGACCGAAGCCACCGAATTTTCATTTTTTCTTGCCGTTCCAACCTTATGCGCTGCAGCTGGATACAAACTATTGAAAAATTACGATTCATTAGATACCAGCCAATTAAAAGATATCGCCATAGGTAACCTTATCAGTTTTGTTGTGGCTGTCTTTGCCATCAAATTTTTCATAAATATCGTTAAAAAATACTCATTTAGAGTTTTTGGTATTTATAGAATTATCATTGGTGCTATTTTCCTGACCATTCTCTTTTTATAAATTAAGCCATTTACCTTTTACGCATATACCGGATAAAGAGATAATGAAACGTATAATTTTAGTTTTTTCTGCTTGCCTTTCTATAGGCGCTAATGCATCTTCACCCTCAACATTAGTAAATGCCAAACCAAGTAAAGCAACTATTTACTTGCAAGGTGCATTTGTGACTCGGGCCCATACCGGACAGATAAAAAAAGGGATTCAGCGAATTACATTTATAGGCCTACCGCAGCACATTGAGCAAAATAAAATTTTTGCTGGAACCAATAGTACTGACGTCAGGATAGTAAGTATTTCAAAAGTGGCTGCAAAACTTACTGCTGCCATGCATTCCGTCATTAAAAAGCAAAAAGATTCAGTAGAAAATATCAATTATTCACTACGTTTAATAAAATTGCACCGCAGTGCATACAACAACGAATATTCATTAATTAATGAAAATAGAACCGTTTCCGGTACTGCAGGTTTAAGCGCCTTAGAACTGGAAAAAGTAGCCAATGTATACCGCCGAAAACTGAGAGAATTGGCAGATTTAATAAATGCTGAGGATGTAAAAATCGACTTATTAACGAAGCAATCAAAAATGATAAATCAAAGACTTAATGCCAACTATCAGAACTTCCAAAGAACGAAATCAGCTGTGGAACTTACGATTAAGTCAAATATAAAAACCACCAGTACTATTTCCTTAAAATACTTTATTCGCAATGCTGGATGGTCTCCAAATTATAACTTTAGATTTAATGGACTGGACAAGCCGTGCAACTTTGAGGCAAATGCAACCATCTCCAACAATAGTACAGATCATTGGGATGATATAGATGTTATCTTATCTACTGCTCAGCCAGTTAAAAAATTGGCGCCAGACCAGTTCCAAAGCTGGATTGTAAATCAAGGCTTTAAAGGAAGAAAAAAATCAGCTTATATGTACGATATTTCATCCAATCAACTTAGCAATAGAAACCAAGCTAAAAACACCTTTAAAGAAGCTTTTACCAATGAGGTAAATAATGAAATAACAGAGACCTATGAATTAAACTATCCCATTACCTTAACTAAAGAAATCAGAACTACTCATATTGAAATCAAAAGCATTCTTACACAGCCCAGCTTTAAGCACATTGTTAATTTAGGGAGCTGCGATGACACGTATTTAACGGCTAATATAGTAGGCTGGCAGAAATGGCGATTGCTGAGTGGACCAGTCAATGTATACAACCATGGGGAACTAAATGGAAGCACCCAATTCAAAACATACCAGCTCAATGACACCATGCAAATCCCATTGGGAATTGATAGAAATGTAGTTGTAAAATATAGAACTCTTAAAGATACTAAAGAAAAGAGCTTCTTGAGTTCCAACTACAATCATACCTTCAATTTTGAAATATCTGTAAAGAACAATAATGGAGGTGC
>JAURQA010000058.1 GCA_030836345.1 Bacteroidota bacterium | reverse complement strand
TCGCCCGAGTAAAAGAGCAAATTAAGACACCACTATCCAAAGAAGATCAAACAACCATGACAGACCCAGACTTGCTCAAGCGTGTAAGGTTAAAAAGATCTTCCCTTCCCGCCATCACTCATGTTGATTATTCAGCCAGAGTGCAGAGCGTTTCCGAGGATCGAAATAATCGGTACTACCGTCTAATCAAAAAATTTGATCAAAGGACAAGCTCTGGAGTCATTGTAAACACTAGTTTCAATGTACGTGGCGAGCCCATTGTCCACACCCCCGAAGATGCTTACCGTTGCTTTATGGCAACCGAAATGGATGTATTGGTCATGGAAAACCATATCCTCTACAAATCTGAACAACCATCCGAAAACAAGGTTTTGAAAGATTCCCATATTTCACAATTTTCATTGGATTAATACCTTGATAAAACATCCGTTCAACCCCTTCAATTAAAATGGCAAAAAAGAGATCAGCTTTTGCTCTTAAGTTAATCCTCGGATTTCCACTAGTGGGTATCGTTTGGACATGTATCATTTATTCCTTATCCGATTCCGGACAATTGAACTTTAATATTGCCTATTGGATTGGTGGAATTGGTATTTCTATTGGTGTTCTTTGCCTGTTATCAAAAGGTATTTTTCAAATTGTTTGGTGGCTATGGAATAAAATTATATTTCTTATTGATACTACGATTACCTGGCTCACCCTACCCCTCTTTTACTTTCTAGTATTTACTCCATTTGCCCTACTACTGCGTGCGTTCGGTAAGGCAGACATGAAACATCCAAATAAGAACCTTAAAAGCTTCTGGAAAAATACCGATCAACCAACGTCTCCGAAACAATACCTTCGCCAATTTTAATCATGAATGATTCAAACAACCAAGATTTTGAACAAATTTCGAAAGAAGAAAAAAGCCCAAGTTTCCTTCTTGAGCTCATACTTATGCTCATGCATAATAAAAAGTGGTGGCTCACCCCCATCATTCTCGTTCTTCTTCTCTTTGGAGCCTTAATCATTATGGGCGGAAGTAGTTACGCTCCATTTATTTACACATTGTTTTAATTTAGAAAACTTAGTTTTTGAAAACCGTCTACACTCCCAAGTCTCCTCTTAAAAATCCAGGGAAATTGATTGGTGAAATCTTCCTAGATACTTGGAGAGCTCGCGAACTTATAAGTATACTCTTCATGAGGGACCTCAAAGGCACATACAGGCAGTCTTTCTTTGGCTACATCTGGATATTTATTCCCCCAATTGCAACCACCGCTGCCTGGTTTTACATGACCTCGCAGAATTTAATTTCGGTGGGAGAAACCCCTATCCCTTACGCTGCATTTGTATTGATCGGGCAAATTATCTGGGGTGCATTTTCTTCTGCTTTTAACGCACCACAAACTGGGTTTGGGAGCGGTAGTGGTGTATTTATGAAATTAAAAGTCCCGCCTGAGGCTTTCATTGCCAATGCATTGGCCAGTATTTTGTTCGATCTTGTCCTGAAATCTTTCTTAATCGTCGCAGTCTTTATCATTTTTTGGTCTGAGCTCGTTGTTTCATGGACCATTCTGCTGGTGCCCTTTGGGCTCTTAACCACAATGCTTTTTGGGGGATCTATCGGGCTATTCTGTGTACCTATTGGCTCGCTCTACTCTGACTTAGGCCGTGCCATCAGTATGGGCATGCCTTTCCTGATGTATACGACACCTGTTATATTCCCCTTGGCCGAAGGAGATGGCCTAGCAGCAACCCTAATGCGATGGAACCCTCTTAGCCCACTGATTGAGGTTACACGAAGTTGGCTCACTCTTGGTACAGCAGACCCCGCTCTTGTTAATCAACTCCTTTTACTAATTCCAGTTTCTTTAGTTATCGGATTAATTGGCTTAGTATTCCTACGCGTGGCTATGCCCCACTTAATTGTTCGTTTAGGAATGTAATGAAATACATATCGGTTTCAATTATTTGCATAGTTTTTACTTTATGACTTCTACGGATAACAAAGTGCTTATAAAAGTCGACAACCTCTCCAAGAAATTCTGTAGAAATTTCAAAAAGTCACTTTGGTTCGGGCTAAGAGATACCGCATCAGATATTTTTAGTATTAACCGCAAAGAGCAAGAAAGAGAGTTATCACATCTCAGGGAAGGTGAATTTTGGGCAAATCAAAATATTTCTTTTGAAGTAAAACGTGGTGAGTGCCTCGGCCTGATCGGGCATAACGGTGCCGGTAAGACCACCCTATTAAAAATGCTAAATGGCCTGATTAAACCAGACACTGGTAGTATCGAGATGCATGGCAAGGTCGGGGCGTTGATTGCACTTGGGGCAGGATTTAATCCTATTCTTACAGGCCGAGAAAACATTTATGTTAATGGATCAATACTTGGACTCCATAAAAAAGAGATTGAAGGTAAGCTAGATGAGATTATTGAATTTGCAGAACTAGAAGCAGCCATTGATGCACCCGTGCGCACATACAGTTCTGGAATGCAGGTTAGGCTAGGCTTTGCCATTGCCGCTGTTATTATTAAGCCAAAAATACTTCTACTTGATGAAGTGCTCGCAGTTGGCGATTTTAAATTTAGAGCTAAATGCTTGTCCAGAGTCAATGAGCTCAAGCAATCAGGAACGTCACTAATTTTAGTTAGTCATATCGCACAGCAGATCATACAAAATACCGATAAATGTTTGTATCTGCATAATGGTCGAGTCCAAGCACTTGGTGAAACTCGAGAAATTTATCGACTATATGAAAATCAAAATAATAAATATTCTTCAAATGAAGATGAATGTGCCTTTGGTGGTGTGGTAAACAGTAATGACATAATAAGTGATATTTCATTTACAATTAACACAAAAGAAAAAAAGGATATCAATTCGGTAAGTGCATTTGATGAAGTTACATTTATAACAAATTTTAAATGTAATCTAGACTGCAAACTTGGTGTAACAATTATTATTCACAGCATGGATGGGGATCGTATCGCTGTGTTTAACAATTTGCTTGAGAATTTTATGGTTAAAATAAATAGCAAAAATATTGTTTTATTTAAACTATGGATAAAGTCGCTCTACCTTGCTTCGGGAGATTATATTATAAATTTAGTAATACAAAATGGGCCTGAATATTTATTTCGTAATACTGTGAAAAAACTTAATGTCAATAATCATGGACAAGAATATAATTTTTATAATGTGGGATTACTGAGACCTATAAATAAATGGATATAAAATTCTAAATTAATGATTTCAGCAAAAAAAGATATTCAAAAGTATTTGTTTTTAATATTTGCTTTTTTTGTAATAGTTTTATTAATATTTAAGCCTATTCTGTTAGATGATAATAGGTATGGCTGCGTGCCACTTGAACAATCATTTTTGGCTGATAAAAAAAGTATACCTGCACATTTAAATGGATTCCCTGATTCAAGTATTATAAAATACAAAACTTATACCGACTTTAATAAGGATTATATAAATTTGCATCTTCCTAAAGCTGAGATACTTAGTAAAACTTTTAAGGATAGAAAAAAAGCACCATATGATACAAGTAGATTGCTGGGCCTATCATTACCAGGGCACCCGCTAACAGATGTTTTTAATCCTCTTAATTACATATCTTTTTTCTGCGATTCTGGGAATCTAATTATATACAAAAGTATTTTTTATTTACTGGCGGGTTTTTTATTCATGTCGTTCTTAATTAAAAGAATAATTATTATAGAAGATAAAAATTTAATTTTAACAGGTTCGCTTCTGTATACACTAATGCCCAATAATTTTCACTACTTACATTGGGATAACTACATAGGAGTTACAATGACACTCCCTTTGTTATACATCGGAATTATTCTATTGATAAATCAAAAATACTTTAATGCTATTTTAAGCTTAACAGCATAT
>JAURQA010000057.1 GCA_030836345.1 Bacteroidota bacterium | reverse complement strand
TAAAATTGATTTTACTGCTAAAGTATAAGCCTCGCTCAGGACTTGATGTTGCAGCAAAAGCAGTTGAATTTGGAGAAAGATAGTTTTCACTTGCATCTCTAAAATGCAAGCCCACATCTAGTTTAGGTGC
The DNA here is from genome assembly GCA_030836345.1 of Bacteroidota bacterium. Lineage (GTDB taxonomy): Bacteria > Bacteroidota > Bacteroidia > NS11-12g > UBA955 > CALKCM01. Next base: position 4,425 of record JAURQA010000057.1, on the reverse strand, counting down.
AACACTAGTTAGAGCTCCAGCCGCCAATGCATAACTGGAATTATCCAAGCCATAAGCCCATTCGCTAAAAACTAAAACATTACCTAACACATGACTTTGATATAGGTTAATATAATTTAACTGGGTTCCCTCCGGTCGATGAATCGCATATAGCTTATCCGCTTTTTGTAAGCTAGAGCTGTATTTAAAACCCGTATATGAAGTGCCCCAAGAACCCTTTTTTCCAGAAAATGAAATCCCCGTATGAACCAATTGCTTTTCGAGCTGTCCTTTTTTTTCCAACTCCGATGGGGTGCGATGAAGTCCATCTAAATCTACCGATGTGAAGCTTTCGTTTGACTCCAAGGTATCTCGACTCAAGGCCGCATCCAACCTGTTTTTTGCAAAGGCCATATTTATAGTAAACTTACCCAAGGAGATAGCAGTAGCAGCACCCCTATGGAATAAGAATTCGTTAATACCTCGATACGGTCGTATATAAGTTCCACCCCGCTTTAAGCTCATTACATTTGCGGACTTGCCTATCCCTATTCCACTACCCATAACCAAACCTTCTCCCACTTGTAGCACATAATCTCCTAAAACAAAATCATTAATATGGCCAATGTTGTGAATAGAAACATGTCCAGATAAAAACTCTAAGCCCTTAGCAGGGTTTGACTTTCTATATAAAATCTCTCCCGGATCTTTATCCGTGTTCAGGCTAATACTTAAAACTCCCGGTACTTTGTATCTTAACCTAAGCTGCTGAGACCAGAGATTCCCCTCATAGGAAGTTACCAAAGCTGGCGAATTCTTACCCGTGGTGAATGAGAGCTCTCCCTTTCCTTTGTTCCACATTTTAGCTAGGTTTTTTAAGGACTGTATTTCTGATTCCCTTACAGACAAATAAGGCACCATAAATCGAATAAATACTGGACTAAAGCCCAACACTTGAAGTTCTGCCATATCAATAAAATTTCCAAACCTGTTTCTATGACGAGCAATAAGTGCAGCCTGTGTAGAACTAAAAAATGGAAAGGTAACTAACTCTTGAACCGAAGCTGTATTTACGTTTAGAGGACGTGATTCAAACCTCTTTAGATCATCTACAATTTGTGTGTAATCTGCCGTTGATTCCACATTTTCAAGATATCGTTCGATAATAGTCTCAAGCGGATCAGTTACCTGAGAAAAAAGGGTAAAGGGAAGCATAGATAATATGGCAATGACTATTTTGACCATTTTATACCTGCTGCAAAGCCAGCACCCAAGCTAGAATGTTGCCTGTATTGAATAAATGGGGCCCACTGCTCTTTTGCAATCATAAAATTAAGCAATAATGGCTCTTGCGAGTCTGTTACCGTGATTTGAGCAATTAAATTCTTTTTGTACGTATAGGCCAAACTCAATCCCAATACAGGCTCCCATTGTGGAGTAGTTTTCATAAGAACAGAAATTTGAGCCACCTTAGAAGCTAAGTACGTGGCTGTTAATCCAGCCTCCTCATAACTTCGCTCCGTTCCGTTTTTTGCAAAACCCAGCCAATAAGCTGAAGCTGAAAAGCGCTCAATGGGTTCTAAACTAGCAAAAACACCTCCCGTTAATTGGGTTAAACTTCCATAATTTTGACTTTGATTGATGCGCTGCATACCTGCTGTAATTCCCACAGAAAATTGCTCGCTTAGTTCTTTTCCAAGAGTGAGCTGATATTGTTGGCGGTTCAGATTTTCTGTGCCTCTTTGCCATGCTTGTAAGCCAATGTTTGTGTGCTTATGGTTCAGGTTTACCCCAAAACCACCAGCGTTAATCGTTGCGCTAGCTGTTCGATTTAGGTAAAGAAGGCCAGCACTTACTTTATCCTCTCCAAAAACAGACGGGTTTGAACATGAACCTAAAAAAGCCTGTTCCAGAGCAGCATTATTATTTACAGAAAAAGGCCAGTTAGCCTGCGCTTGAAGCAATGATCCAAAAAAAAGGAGTGCTATGCAGAAAAAGTTACGCATGCTTAATCATCATAAATTATCTTTGATTTTAAGCAGCACATCTTTTAAATCAATGAGTCGTTTTACCACCTCGTTGTTTGAATCAGCATTCACGATTTCAGATTTTCCCGCAAGCCTTTTCCCAGCCTTAGAAATTTTAACACCTCGGTCATGAACTAAAAACTTTATTTCCTTTAAGGTCTCAATATCCTTTAGATTGAAAATACGATCGCCTTTCTTATTCTTCATTGGCTTCACCTGCGAAAACTCCTTTTCCCAATAGCGAACTGTTGAGGCTGGCACATTCAACAACTTAGCTACTTCTCCAATTTTATAATATTTCTTAGTATACTCTTCTTCCATACTGTTTTAATCGAATGATTTTGTTTCACGTTTACTGTACTCAAGCATTTCAGTATATTGTTTATCCGTAAGATCATTATGATAAAAGAAACCTGGATTTAGTGGATTGTTGTTTTTTCTCACCTCATAGTGTAGATGAGGACCTGTAGATTTACCTGTACTCCCTACATAACCAATCACTTCACCCCTCTTTACTCTCTTGCCTTTTCGAACAGCTACCCTAGATAAATGCCCATACAAAGTAGTGTACCCAAATCCGTGGTTTATTCTCACATTAATACCATACCCCCAACCATCATTAGAACTGTGAATAATGACTCCGTCTCCAGTTGCATAAACTTCTGTTCCAGTTGGAGCTGTAAAATCCATGCCCGAATGAAACCTCCTGGTATGGTAGAAAGGATCTATTCTATACCCGTATCCGCTCGCCATACGTTTCAAATCTTTATTTTTTACCGGTTGTATCGATGGAATCGAATTCATCATTACTTTCTTGCTGGTAATCAACTTTTTTAAGCTCTTGTATGAATTCGCCTGGGCAATAGCCAAGTCATCCAGCTTCTGCAATTTTTGACGTATTCGTATAATTTGTTTACTCCGAGGTAAGGATTGCAATTCTTTAAAATCAGCTCCACGATAATCTGGCTTCTTAGGAGGATTTGCCTCATATATCGAACGATAAATTTTGACATCCATGTTATTTAATTCGCCAATTTTTTCCTCCATTTCATCCACCTGTCTCTCCATTTCAACTAACTGAGATATTAGTATTCGATTATCATTTTGAAGTTGTAATTCCTTGGGAGAAGCCAAGTATTGAGTTATATAGGTAGCCATAAACAAGCCAGCAACGCCAGCAATAGAGACAAAACCCACTGCTCTCCAAATGTTAACCCAAGGACGTCTTTTTGCCTTCTCAAAGCTTAAACTTTTTGAATCAAAAACGTATTTTTGGTTTTTAGCCATCTCCTATTGCAATATTAACCAATGATGGGGGTTTAATCCAGTAAGCACGCCTTGTTTTTTGCAAACACTTTTGATTTTTCGATATACTCCAGCGTATTTTCTCGAATACTCTCTTTTGCATCAATCTGTTTAATGACCTTCGCAGGGACTCCTAAAACCAAAGAGTTGGGAGGTACAATCATGCCCTGAGGAATGAGTGCATTTGCCCCTACAATGCTTCCATCCCCAATGATTGCATTGTTCAAAACGGTCGAATTCATTCCTATAAGTACATCGTTTCCAATGGTAGCCCCATGAACAATAGCCCCATGTCCAATCACACAACCCTCACCAATAATGCACGGGTCTCCTGGATCACAATGCAACACTGCATTATCCTGAATATTGGTTCGTGCACCTATACGAATCTTATCAGAATCTCCACGTAAAACAGCACCAAACCAAATAGATGTTTCTTCTTTGAGAACCACATGTCCAACCACTGTTGCATTGGGTGCTATAAAAATAGCGCGGCCGATATCTTTCTTCTTAAAAAACGCTTCATCCATAATTGCGAAGATATCTCCAAATCTCCTATATCATTTCACACGCTTTATAACCCAAACAAAACAGGCTTTAAGTAGCAAACGTTACATTTGCAGTACCATGAGGGTTGTTTTTACCAATATCCGAAAAATCTGGGGAGTTGAAACCACGATAGAAAAGCATAAAGCCGGCGCAGATATGAGTGAAGTTGACTCCATCGAAAACGCATGGTTATGCTGCGAAGGTGGGAAAATTGTAGGCTTTGGATCCTCTGAAGATGGAATTCCCAATGGAGATGAAATTATCTCCCTAAAAGGTCTAGAAATATTACCCGGCTTTATTGATAGCCATACCCATAGCATTTTTGCTAGTCCAAGGGCAGAGGAATGGGAAATGAGAATTAAGGGGAAATCATACGAAGAAATTGCAGAAGCTGGAGGTGGAATACTAAATAGTGCCAAGCGAATAGCGCAAGCCAGTGCAGAAGAGCTTTTAGACGAAGCAAGCAAACGAGTAGGCAGCATGATTGCCCATGGCACGCTTGCTCTTGAAATTAAAAGTGGGTATGGCCTTAATCATGAAAATGAAATTAAAATGCTACACGTAG
>JAURQA010000056.1 GCA_030836345.1 Bacteroidota bacterium | reverse complement strand
TTCATTTGCTCTTCTGTACTTTCGGTTATTTCAAAACCCTTGAGCACCAAACCTATACCTGTAGCAAAAATTGGGCTTTTCACTTCATCCGTAAGTCCTTTACCTAAATGTTGATTAGGGACTCCAAGGTTTACATCCATACCTAATCTAAAACTAAACAACTGAGTGATATTCTTTAATGAAGAACCCCCACCAGTAATAATTAGGCCTCCTGGCAATTTACCGTCGTATCCGGACAGGCTCAACTCATACTGAATTCGTTCAATAATATCTTCCATTCTGGCCTGAATTACCTGAGAGATTCCAAATAATGATATTTCCTTTGGCGTTCTATTTGGTAAACCAGGAACGACAACTACTTCATTTTTTTGTGATTCTATAGGGTAACATGAGCCATGATTAATTTTTACATACTCTGCTTGTTCTCCTAAAATACCAAATGCTTCCTGCATGTCTTTAGTTACTCTATCACCGCCTATATCAACTATGGCTGTGTGACGCACAATTCCTCCTTCAAAAATGCATAAATCTGTTGTTCCTCCGCCTATATCAACCAATGCAACACCGGCCTCCATTTCTTCGGCACTCAATACTGCTGCTGCACTTGCAAATGGCTCTACTACTAAATCAACCACTTCAAGTTCTGCTCTACGAACTGCTTTATAGATGTGACGTGCAGCCAAGGATTGACCCGTTACAATGTGATAATTACATTCCACTCGAACTCCCAATCGTCCTTCGGGTTCTTTCACCCCTTCTTCATCATCAATTCTATATTCCTGAGGAACAATATGAATGATTTCCTGACCTGGAGGCATGGCTATATTTCTCATTTCATCCTCCAGTTTGGACAATTCCACACTGCTAATCTCTTCTTCACTATTCTTTCGGCTTAACGTTCCCCTATGCTGTAAGCTTTTTATGTGATGTCCTGCAATTCCTACAAAAACATTTTTGATATCTACCTGACTCTGACGTCTGGCTTCATCAATAGCCTTGCGAATAGCTGTTTCTGCCTTAGTAATATTTGCTACCATCCCTCTACTTACTCCGCCTGCGCTAGGTGCTTTTCCCATTCCTAAGACATTAATCTTTCCATTTTCGGAAAGTTGTCCGACAATGGCACAAATTTTTGTTGTTCCAATGTCTAAACCTACGATTATTTTGTCTGTATTTCCCATATATATATTGTGTTCTTTTTTTTAGTCAGTTCCTAATTAATTTGTCTACTATTCAAAACGGCTGGCTTTGCTAATATCTGATTTCTGTATTTTATAATTACTTTTGTGTAGTTATTCCAGCCCATTATATTTAGTCCGTTTGTATAGAAAGCATAGAGGTTTTCAAATTTTTCCTCTATAAATTTCGTATCACCTAATTCAATAGTATGTTTTCCAACCCGAGGTATCAAAGTAAGTTCGGACTTCTTGTCCACATAGCACTGTTCACAATCTGCCTCCCAGGTAGGATGCTTGGATAAAAATGTTCCCAATACACACAAATTCTTAGCCGCTAAGGTTTGTGCTTTCCCTTTAAGGGCTGGTTCAGAAATATATCCGTTGGCGAGTATTACATACTGTGGTTTTAAATCTTTTAATAAGAACTTGTACCCTGTTGAATCCATATAAAACTCTTGACCTTTTTTATTTTTTACACGTATTATAGGCTTACGATACAATACCTTAATTCTTAATATACCATCCAGTTCCACATATACTTGAACTTTTCGAATGGCTCCCACTCCATGTAAACTAGCTTCTATTCCACTTATATTAATCTCATTAGCCGGCCTACCAACCATAGTTCCAAATTGTTTATATAATCTTTTGAGTAAAGCGGTTTCTTGCATAATAGGCTCTTGCTTATCAAAGTAGGATATAGTTACTGACTGAATTATCCTATTATTGGCAGAATTTGATACCGACGCCCATACTACACCAAGTATGATAATTATAGCAGCTAAGAGAACAAGCTGCTTACCTCTGGTAAATTTTATGTTAGGCAGTTTTAGCTTCATATATTTCCTTAATTTTTGGAACAAGTCTATCTATATCTCCAGCACCCATAATGAGTAATAACTCTGGCTTTGTATTTTCTATATGATTTAAGGTATCTATTTTGCTCAGCAGTTGCTTATGATTAAGCGCCACCTTTTCTAATAACCACTCTGAACTGATTCCATCCAAAGGTTCCTCTCTGGCGGGATATATTTCTAATAGAATTAAATCATCAACTAAAGCTAAGGAGGTGGCAAAATCTGACGCAAAATCTTTTGTTCTGGAGAATAAGTGCGGCTGAAAAACTCCTGTCACCTTTCTTCCCGGATAAATGCCTCTTACAGCATTAATAAATGATTCTAATTCATAGGGATGATGAGCATAGTCATCAATCACAACTTGATTCTTCGTTTTGATAATAATTTCAAAACGTCGTTTTACCCCTTTGAAATTTTCAATGGCTCGTTTTACATGTTGGGGCTCTGCACCCACGCTTAAGGCCATTGACATGGCCGCTAAGCTGTTCTCAAGGTTATGCAAGCCAGGAACACCCATTTCTATATTTTTAATGGTTTGTGTCTGACTTGAATAGTCAAATATCATTTTTCCATCCTTGGAGGTAGTAACACTCGCAAAAATATCAGCTTCAGGAGAAACCTTATATCTGAAGGTTTTGGCAGGCAATGGAATATCCACTTTTACCGAAGCAAAAACCTCCGTTTCCACACTATGTGCAAACAGCTCAAAGGCTCGTTTGAATTCGTGTTCTGTTTTATAAATGTCTAAGTGATCTACATCACTGCTTGTAATAATGGCCTTATGCGGAGTAAGTCTATGAAAACTGCGGTCATACTCATCAGCTTCCATAACTGTAATCGGCTTACTCAGTAAGCACTTTCCATCTGATTTGTGAAAGTAATTTGATTTAAGATTACTGCTGATGCCTCCTAAAAATGCAGTAAAGTTTATGCCCGCCTCATTGAGTATATGAGCCAGAAGGATACTGGTAGTTGTTTTCCCATGAGTACCAGCTACTGCCAAACATGAGGTGTCTCTAGAGATTAAACCCAATACCTCAGACCTTTTTAACCATGTAATATTTGAAATATTTAATATCTCGGAGCTTGCAGGAATAGCTGGAGTATACACCCATAAAACCGCTTCATTATCATTCAAAAAATGAGAAGGTATATTACTTTTTAAATCGGCATATATAATGGAAATCCCCTCGAATTCAAGAGCTTCTGTTAAGGGAGATTGTGTTTTGTCATACCCACAAACTTCCCAGTCTTCTTGCTTAAAATATCGTGCAAGTGCAGACATTCCAATGCCCCCTATACCTAAAAAGAATACTTTTTTATGCCCTAAACTTCCCTTCAAAATAGATACATTCCCTACACTCAAAGTACGTAGACCAAATGGGATGAAGGGCTTGTACTTATTCACTCTAAAATAGCATTCTATTATTTTGGGCAATTCAGATGGAAAAATACTATTATTCA
>JAURQA010000055.1 GCA_030836345.1 Bacteroidota bacterium | reverse complement strand
TAAACTTTCAAACTACTGTCTTTGTACAAATCAATCAAAAGGCAATAATCTCCAAAGACCAAAAGAACTTTTGTCTCTGAGGGGTTTATAACTATGTCATACGGTTTTTGATTAATATTTACATCTATTAGCGTATCAATTTTTTTTGAGTCTATATGAACAGAGAGGATGCTATAGGATGCTTTTCCACCCAAGTTTTCATAAAAAAAATACAGCTTGTTGCCTTTTGTGCAAGCAATATTGCGATACTGATTCAGGAGGCTCCCGCTGTCGGACACTTTTATTAAATCACGTATTTCTGCAGTTTGCGATTTTAGAACTAAAGAAAAGAAGCAGGCAAAAATAACCAGAGCCTGCTTCCTCCAAGAGTTAAAGTTCAATAGCATTAATGAAATGCTTTTTTAATTTGAACAGTTTCAAATATTCTACCATTCTCATCGGTGATATGTTCCCAAGTTCCTCTTAGAATAAACGACTGCTCATCTGCAACATTAAATGTTTTGTATAGAATTCCCCTGGTTTGTCCGTGTGCAATTTTGTCTGAAATTAGCTTAGAAAAATCAGAGAAAATGGCAACATCACTGCTTGCAATATCACCTTGTTCTTCATTGCTTGCAACAACATCTTTGGGGCATCGGGTAAATCCCCAGCCTCTGCATTTGATTTTGATATCCCAACCCTCAGCCCAATTCCCCTCAGCGTTTACATAACGAACGTGATTTTTAGCTCTTTCCACAGAACTGCATCCTAAAAAACAACATCCCGCCCTATCTCGGCTAAAACCAACGATTGGCCTAGAGAAGAGATCAGAAGAAGAAAGGCAAATGACAAGAATTACTGCAAAAATTTTAATATATCTTTTCATATTCCGAATATAATTTGTAGTCTGAAGTTTTGAATTGCAAATCAAGCAATTTGAATTGCAAATAGGACAACTATCTCCTTTTAGATGTTTTTATCGCTAATGCTTTGATTTCCCTTAAAAGAGTTTTGATTTCTGATAAACTTGTAAGGTCGTTGGAATCAATATTTAGGTCTGGTCTTATATCTAACTCCACACCCTCATAAAATGAGTCTATGCTTACTCCATATAGTTTGGCTAGATAGAAGAGTTTTTCAGAAGAAATTCTGGTTTGTCCTGTTTCAATCCTTGAATACACTGAAATATCCGTAAATAAAGCCTCCGCTACATCTACTTGTTTCAGGTTATTTTTAAGTCTTAGTATTTTAATGTTTTTAATAACGGTTTCATTTACATTCATAAGATTAGGTTTTACTAAATTAGATTATAATACGATAAAAAACCAATCCCTTGCGCATACTAATTTCACAGGGAATTAGTCGAATCATTGCTTTTTAGCCTAATTTTGCCGCCGATGTGGGATAAAATCGCTGGATTTATTTTAAAGTATCGCGCTTACTGTCTAACTCTTATTGGGGTATACGCTATAGCTATGGGCTATTTTGCCACTAAGGCAGAGTTGGCATATGATATGCAAAAGCTCATCCCTAATGACGATCCAGACATGGTGGTATACCAAGATTTTAAGCGTCAGTTTGGAGAAGACGGAAATAAACTTATCATAGGATTTAAGAGTGATAATTTTTTTACCAAGTCCATATACGGATCTTTAAAAGGGCTTAGCGATAGCATTGCTGAGCTACCTGGCGTAAAAGAAGTAGTTAGCCCAGCGCGTTGCAAAAGCCTTTCCATGAATGACTCTACGGGTTTTATTGAAACCCATGATTTTCCTGGAATAAGCATTAGCTCCGATAAGGTGGCGGATAGTTTAGCTGAGGAGTTTTTGAATATGGACTTTTATCAAGGCCGCCTTCTAAACGCCAAGGGCGATGTAATGGTACTTATTGCGAGCCTAGATGATAAGATACTGAATTCACAAAAGAGAATACCTCTTATTAATTCTATAAAGTGCTTGAGTAAGGACTTTGGAAAAGCCAATGATGTAGAAATGCATTTTAGTGGATTGCCCTTTGTTCGGACAGAAATGAGCACCACGGTAAAAAGTGAAATTGTACTTTTTACCATCATTGCTTTTTTGGTTACAGCCATCATTATTTTTATCTTTTTTAGAAGCTTTGGTACCCTGGCCGTTTCGCTCATTTTTATTGCGATAGGGGTGTTGAGTATGCTTGGGATTACGACTCTTTTGGGCTTTAAAATAAACTTGCTTACAGGAACTCTGCCTCCCGTTTTAGTGGTTATTGGGGTTCAAAACACCATCTATTTTATTAATAAATATCACGAGGAATATCGAGCAACCAAAGACCAGAGGCATGCCTTGAGTATGATTATTTCTAGATTAGGGGTAGCCACATTCCTCATTAATTTTACGACTGCCGTGGGTTTTGGAACCTTTTATTTTACCCAAACCAGCGTGTTAGAAGAGTATGGTTTGTTATCATTCGTCGTTATTAATGCTATATTTTTCGTAAATATTATTGGTATCCCTGCCTTGTACAGTTACCTAAAAACACCCACCGATAAGCAAACGAATCACCTAGAAGCGCCCAGAATTAATAAGTTTTTGAATTGGGTTAAATACTATTCCTTTAATCACAAACGTCGAATTTTCTTTTGGTCTTCAGCCGTTACCATATTTGGATTAATTTATATGGTGAAATTAAAGCCTTTGGCCTTTATTGTAGATGACTTGCCTCAGAGTTCGGTTATTATGAAAGACCTGAACTTCTTTCAATCCAATTTTGGAGGAGTCATGCCCTTTGAGATTTTGGTTAAAACGGGAGAAGAGGGAGGAGCTCGATCTGCAGAGGTGTTGAATAAAGTCAATAGTTTCCAGCGAAGAATTAGGCGTTTTCCAGAACTGAGCAAGCCTTTGAGCTTGGTCGAGTTTGCGAGCTTTGCCAACCAAGCTTATAATTATGGAGATGCCGATTATTATAGACTGCCAAATGCTTTGGATTTAGGTGCGGTAAATGCGGCCTTACCCGAACCCAAAAAAGATAAAACAAATATTATACGAGGCTTAACCGATAGTACTTTTAGCTCTGTTAGAATCTCTTATCAAATGAAAGATATTGGGAGCGTACGTATGGATAGTTTGGTGGGGCAGGTCACCGCAATTGCGAATAAGATTTTCCCTAACGATGAATACGAAGTTGCTATTACTGGAACATCTCAGGTTTTTTTAAAGGGAAATACCTATCTCTATGAGAGTCTTTTGAGTAGTACTTTTTGGGCTTTGCTTATTATTGGATTTACCATGGGTTTATTATTTCCAAGTATAAAAATGATCCTTATTTCAGTGATTCCTAATATTATTCCCTTAATTATAACGGCGGGCTTAATGGGTTATTTCCACATTCCACTAAAACCAAGTACCATCCTTGTATTTAGCATTGCCTTTGGTATTACCATCGATGCTACAATCCATTTTATAAGTGTTTTTAAATCCCATTTAACCAATGAAAAACAGCCCATGCGTAAAGCTTTGAGTGAAACTATTATGGAAGTAGGTTTGAGTATGATCTATACCATGGTTGCTTTATTTGCTGGTTTTATGATTTTTGCCCTGAGCGATTTTAAAGGAACTATTGCTTTGGGTTGGTTAACCGGAACCACATTATTTACAGGATTAGTAGCCAATTTATTTTTACTTCCAGCTTTAATATTGGCTTTTGAAAAGAGTCTTAATTTAAAGGAAGAGTTCAAAGAAAGTATATTGGATATGCCTAGGGACATGTAAGAAATTCCTTATTTTAGATTTATAGAGGGCCTGCAACAGTATTTTTGGGCTGGTTTTACTCTTCCGTATAATCCAAATCTTTACTGAAGCTCTCCTCCACGTAGTAATTGCCCCAAAAGGCTGCTGCTAGGCTTAATATACCTACAAGCATTGCGGCCGTTATTGCTCCATTAGTTCCAATCTCTAAATCTGAAATGCTATTGAATAAAAAATAGATCAAGACCACAGAGCCTCGCACAAAATTTGGAACAGTAGCCGTTACTGTACTTCTAATATTGGTTCCAAATTGTTCACTTGCATTGGTTACAAATAAAGCCCAGTATCCCGTAGCTGCTCCTAAAAGAAAGCCAAATACTTTAAAGAAAGTTGGGCTGGCTTGATTGTTTAATAGGAATATCGCTGACATAATGGTTACCATAACCAGATATATAAATATAACTTTTTTACGGCTTTTCATCATTTGACTGATTAAGCCACTAGCGAAATCACCCACACTTAAACCTATGTAGCTCCACATAACTAATTCGCCTGTAAATCCTGGATCCATAGGTTGGCCATTGGCATTAGAAATGAGTTTATGGGAAAGGGCAATTAAAACGCCTACCACATACCATACTGGAATGCCAATACAAATGCAAGCGAAGTATTTGAGGAAGGTAGGTTTGTTTTTAAAGAGCTGAAAGAAATCACCCTTCTTTACAGAAGATTTTTTAACTTCCGCATACATTCCGCTTTCAAAAGTTCCACTTCTAAGGATTAAAAGTATGAACCCCAGGAGGCTTCCGATAATGTATGAAATTTGCCAGTTTGCTAGTTTTTGATTGAATAGGGATTCGAAAAACCATGCAAAATGGCCGCCCATGCGGGCCACAAAGTATGCTGCTACTGCTCCCAGCGCACCAAAGGTTACAATAATCATGGTTCCATAGCCCCTTTTATCTTTATGCATATTTTCACTAACCAATGTAATGGCTGCGCCCAACTCACCCGCCAGTCCTAACCCAGCAACAAAACGCCAAAATGCATATCCTTCAAAGCCGCCAACAAATGCATTGGCTAGATTAGCAATAGAGTACATAATAATAGAACCAAATAATACAGAAACACGCCCTCGCTTATCGCCCCAAATGCCCCAGAGCAAACCTCCTAGCAGCATTCCGCCCATTTGGAACATAAATAAAAGGGTCTCTTTTGTCTCCGGAATACCTAAAGCGTCCAAACTCTCCTTTTTAATAACATTGTATAAAATCAAGTCATAGATATCTACAAAATAGCCAAGGGATGCAACGGTGATAAGTAACCAAAGTTTGGTTTTTTTAGACTTCATTGAAGGCAAATTTGCAGCTTTATCTGAGTATTTGCAATTGTTTTTTGAGGATTAATTTAAAAGGATAAGAATTGTGCTTCAGCTTTGGGAATAAAATTGTCTATTAAAAATAGCCTCTTATCTTTGAAAAAATTAAAAATTATGTATCAAGGATTATTGCACACTCACTCACTCCTACGTTGGTTCCTTTTAATTGTATTGGTTTTAGCCATTGTTTCTGCTTTTAAAGGCATGTTTGGCAAAAAAAGCTATTCTGCTAGGGATAATAAATTAAGAAAATATACGGTTATACTTACGCATATTCAATTGCTTATTGGATTGGTCCTTTATTTTGTTAGTCCCTTAATTAAAGGAGCTTTAGCTGATATGAAAGCAACCATGACCAGTAAATCGATGCGATTTTTTACGGTGGAACACACCGTAATGATGATCACAGCAGTGGTATTAATAACCATGGGTTCGGCTATGGCTAAGCGACAAACTGAGGATGTGCTAAAGCATAAAAAAATAGCGATTTGGTTTACCATTGCCTTTATCATTATTTTCATGGCTATTCCTTGGCCATTTAGAGCGGATATAGGTAGAGCCTTATTTCCTGGAGCTTAATATGGCACTGTTTTGGCATTGATAGCTGTAATGCGAACAACACTATTTCTCTTCATTTTCTTAACTATAGAATTTTTAAAGGCAAATCAGAGTGATACTTTATTTGCTAAACTGAATTGTCCGGAATTAAGTCCAGTGGCCTTAAACCTTGCTCTTCAAGCGCATGAATTATTTTATGACACCTTCCAAATAAAGGATACGATAACAATTATCGATTTTTCTAAAACTTCAGATCAAAAGCGCCTTTTTGTAATTGATCTAAAGCAAAAGACGATGCTCTTTAGTGAAATTACGACACATGGAGCAAATTCGGGCTTGGAGAAAGCAACCGATTTTAGTAACCGTGTAAATTCTTATAAGAGTTCTTTGGGCTGCTTTAAAACAGCAGAATACGATATTTCCAAAACGCATGATACTGTTTTAATATTGGATGGCTTAGAATGGGGCATTAATCATAATGCACGAAAACGTGAAATAGTGATTCACCGCAGCGAATTAGCCAAAACCATCGCTTGCCAATATTGCAGTTATGAATACATAGACTCCTTGGGGTACAATGGCCAAAGTTTTGGCTGTCCGGTCCTCCGAAGGGAAGTATATAAGGATGTTATGCATGCCATTGCTGGGGGAAGTATGCTTTTTGCCTATGCCGAGGATGAAGAATATAGGCGAAGAACCATTTTAAAGGTGGAATAGTTGCTCCAGGTGGAATATTTTTAGGAGGACTGCATCCCAGAACTCAAATTTATATGTGTTACTTTTGTACAGATTTATGGATATATCCGTAGTTATACCATTGCTTGATGAAGCTGAGTCATTGCCAGAATTGCACTCGTGGATTAAACGTGTGATGGACGAGAATACATTTTCGTATGAAATTCTATTTTTAGATGATGGAAGCAAAGATGATAGTTGGGCGATTATTGAGGGTTTGTCCAGGGATAATCCGAATGCTAAGGGTATTCAAATGCGCCGTAATTACGGTAAAAGTGCGGCTTTATTCGTAGGTTTTGATCAAGCGCAAGGCGATGTGGTTATTACCATGGATGCTGATTTGCAAGATAGTCCTGATGAAATTCCAGAATTGGTAAAAATGATTAAGGAAGAAGGCTATGATCTAGTGAGCGGTTGGAAAAAGAAGCGCTATGATCCCATTACCAAGACCGTGCCTACAAAAATATTTAATTGGGCTACTCGTAAAATTAGTGGCTTAGAGCTTAACGATTTTAATTGTGGATTAAAGGCCTATTCCAATGATGTGGTAAAAAACATTGAAGTCTATGGTGAAATGCATCGATACATTCCTGTTATTGCGAACTGGGAGGGATACTCCAAAATAGGGGAGAAGGTGGTTCAGCACCAAAGCAGAAAATATGGAGTAACAAAATTTGGGTGGAATCGCTTTATAAACGGATTCCTCGATTTACTTAGCATATTCTTTATGAGTAAATTTGGAAAGAAGCCCATGCATTTTTTTGGCTTAATTGGTACCTTGTTTTTTCTTATCGGACTTTCCATTGCCACTTGGTTAGGAGTTCAAAAATTAATTCATGTGGTTAATAAAACACCTGCGCCATTATTGGCCGATAATACATTTTTCTTCATTGGTTTAATTGCCATGATTATTGGTGTTCAATTATTTCTAGCAGGTTTCTTAGGTGAGCTTTTTAGCAGAGGACGACAAGATAGAAATGTATACGGAATTAGTAAAACCGTAGGAGTCAATGAAAAATAAGAACATTGTTCTCATTGGTCCAGCTTTTCCATACAGAGGAGGTTTAAGCACGTTTAATGAGCGCTTTGCCAAAGAGCTAGAAAAGGAAAACACCATTGAAATCTTAACTTTCACCCTTCAGTATCCAGGATTTTTATTCCCAGGAAAGTCTCAATATAGCAGTGATCCTAAGCCAGAATTAAACATTAAACGAATGATTCATTCGGTCAACCCCATTAGCTGGGTAAAAGCAGGCCGTTATCTCAAAAATAAAAAGCCAGATCTCATTATTTTCCGGTACTGGATGCCTTTTTTTGCTCCCGCCTTTGGTACAATAGCTCGCATTGCAAAAAAGAACAATCATACCAAAGTGATGTGTATTGCGGATAATATTATTCCGCACGAAAGGCGGTTTATAGATAAACCTTTCAACAAGTACTTTCTTCCGAGTTTAGACGGAGCTATTACTATGAGTCGCAAAGTACTTGATGATTTAAGAGGGACTAATTTTGCAGGAATTTCAGATTTTCATGTACATCCCTTATACGATAATTTTGGGCCATTGCAGCACAAGCAAAGCATGCGATCTAAATTAGGTATACCTATGGATGCAAAGTTGTGTTTGTTTTTTGGGTTTATTCGTAAGTATAAGGGACTTGATTTATTGCTGAATGCCATGAAAGAACTTAATGCATCAGACGAGAAAATACATCTACTTGTTGCCGGAGAGTTTTATGACGAAGAAGAGCACTATCTAATAATCATCAAAGAATTAGCTCTAAAGAATATTCACCTTCACACAGATTTTATGCCTAATAATCAAGTTTCAGATTATTTCTCAGCCTGTGATTTAGTGGTGCAGCCCTATAGAACAGCCACACAAAGTGGAGTTAGTCAAGTGGCATATCATTTTGAAAAACCCATGGTAGTTACCAATGTTGGAGGCTTAGCGGAGTTTGTTCCCGAAGGAAAAACAGGATACGTATGTGAACCAGAACCAAAATCGATAGCCAAGTCAATAGAGGCGTATTTTGCTAATCCAAATAAAGAAGCCATGCAGGCTGAAATTAAAGAATTTAAAAAACAGTTTAGTTGGAGCTCCTTGGTGGCTTCTATTCAGCAATTAATGTTCAATGACAAGTAAATCCTTAAAAGAATTTAACACCTTCGGGGTTGATGTAAGTGCGAAAGCGTTTATTGAAATAGATTCCATAGCAAGACTTAAAGATGAGATAACAAAGGGAATTAGTAAACCCTATTTTGTTTTGGGTGGAGGTAGCAATATTTTATTTACTAAGGATTACGAAGGAACAGTCTTAAAAAATAATGTGAAGGAGTTTACTGTTCTGAGAGAAAATAAAAAGATGGTTCATTTGGCCGTCGGAGCAGGAAATAATTGGCATGAAACAGTCATGAAATGCGTTGAAAAAGGGTG
>JAURQA010000054.1 GCA_030836345.1 Bacteroidota bacterium | reverse complement strand
ATTTATTTTTATTCATTAAAGTGATAAAGTCATCAAAAAGGTACCAGCTATCGTGCGGTCCTGGGTTTGATTCTGGATGATGTTGTACGCTAAAAGCGGGCTTATTTTTCAGACGAATGCCTTCAACGGTATCATCATTCAAATTAACATGTGTTAATTCGACCTCCGCAGCTGCCGCCTCATCAAATTTTACGGCAAAACCATGGTTTTGCGCTGTAATCTCACTTCTACCGGAGATTACATTTTTTACTGGATGATTACTGCCTCTGTGACCATGATGCATTTTATAGGTACTCAGCCCACTTGCTAAAGATAATAATTGATGACCCAAGCAAATGCCAAAAATAGGAGTTCCGCTGGCCACTAATTCTTTAATATTATCAATGGCGTAGTCCATCACAGATGGATCGCCAGGGCCATTGCTAAGCATGATGCCGTCAGCACCCCAAGCCAAGACTTCAGAGGCTTTTGTTTCTGCAGGAAAAAGTCCTACGAAACACCCTCTGTTTACCAATGACTGGGCAATGTTCTTTTTGGTTCCATAATCCATCAGTGCTACTTTTAAGGGTGCACTATTTTCGCCCATGGTGTAAAATTCTTTGGTGCTTACTCTAGATGCCAACTCCAAACCACTCATATCAGGACATTCTGAGACCATCTTTTTCAAGGTGTCTATATCTTCTATCTCGGAGGAGATAACTCCATTCATGGCTCCTTTTTCGCGAATATGTCTAACCAATTGCCTGGTGTCTATTTCGCTAATACCTACCAATTCATTATCCATGAAATAAGAATCTAAGCTGGTAGATTCCATTTTACGACTAAATTTATTTGAGAACTTTTTACATACGAGCCCGTTGATTTTAATTCCATCACTCTCCATGTCCATTTCATTGGCTCCATAATTACCAATATGATTATTCGTCATAACAATAATTTGTCCAAAATAACTGGGATCAGTAAAAACTTCTTGGTAACCTGTCATACTGGTATTAAAGGCAATTTCTCCAGAAGTTGTCCCTATTTTTCCAACGGCCTCTCCTTTAAATACAGTTCCATCTTGTAAAACAAGATAAGCTGGTTTTGCAATTGTAGCTATCATTATTCGGTATGCAAAAAAACGACACTTATCTGACTTTTGAAGGGTATGTGAGTAAAATATTCAAAACTGTTTAGCAGTGAATTATCAAAGAGTCAAAAAAGATATTTTTTTAGAGCATCAAGGTAAGTTTTAGACGTTTTATCGCATATACGATCATCTGTAAAATTGTTGTCTAGACTCTTCTTTGCTTAAGTATTCATAATGATTGGGCCAAGAAAAGATAGATGTAAAGGATAATAATTCGTAATTTTGCCGAGATGCGAAGAAGCTATCTACTTGCTGGTATTATTACATTAATGATTGCAGGAATAATCATGTCTCAACGCTACAAATCCTATAACTCTATTGTTATAGCTCGTTTAAAATATAATGGTGGTGGAGATTGGTACAGCAGTAGAACTGCCCTCCATAACTTGGCTAGATTCTGCAATAAGAACATTGGAACCACTATAAAATCTGAAGAAGCCATAGTAGAGGCCAGTAGCGAAGATATTTTTCTTTATCCGTATGTGTTTATGACAGGGCATGGAAATGTAATTTTTAACTCAAGTGACATCCAAAATATTCGCACCTATCTAAGCGCTGGTGGGTTTTTGCATATTTGTGATAACTATGGGATGGATAAAAACATTCGAAGGGAAATAAAACGCCTATTTCCAGATAAAATACTGAGAGAAGTTCCTTTTTCTCATGCGATTTACCATGGAAGTTTCAATTTTAATCAAGGTCTTCCAAAGATTCACAAACATGAAGGTAATCCACCTCAGGGTTTAGGTATATTTGAAAAGGAAAGGTTGATTCTTTTCTATGATTATGAAAGTGACTTAGGCAATGGATGGGAAGATGCAGAAACATATAATGACCCCGAAAACATAAGAATGGAAGCTCTAAAAATGGGTGCTAACATAATACAATACGCATTTAATAAAGACTAGATATTGTGACAAAAAACAAAATAGGTTTCATTTTGCATTCTGGTTCTGGTAGCTCAAGGCGAAAGAATAAGAAAGATAAATTTGAACAATTTATAAAAAAAGAGACTTCTTACAATTGCTTGCGACTTGATAATGCCAAGGATATTATGGAAGCGACCAATGATATGGTCCAGAAGAATTATCAGGCTGTTTATGCTTGTGGTGGAGATGGCACCCTAAATCTTATATCAGGAAGATTAATTAATACGCCTACTGCAATGGGTATAATCCCTTTTGGTAGTGGAAATGGATATGCGCGTCATCATCATTTGCCACTGGATTGGAGGCAGGCTGTTCAAACGTTGGATGAACACCATGAGACCATACGTGATACGGGAACCATTAACGGAGTCCACTTTTTAAATATGGCTGGGGTCGGTTATTCTGCAAAGATTAGCGCGGAATTTAAAAATATGAAAGGTAGAGGTCTCAGAGGATACTTAAAGAGTATAGGAAAGAATTTAAAAACTGGAACATTTAAAACGGTACTGCAAAACAAGGATGCTAATTGGAATGGAGAAACCTTTATGGTTGATTTTGCGAATGGGAGTCAATGGGGGAACAACATAAAAATAGCGCCGAACACAAGGGATGATGATGGCACTTTGACTGCGGTAATATTTAAAAAAATTCCCACTTTAAAAATTCCAATTGTTGGTTTTAAAATAGCTACTAATATGGCCAAGCGAAGCACGGATATTTACAGAGTGAAGGGAGAGGCATTTGTCCTTAATTTTGAAGGAGAGCAACCCATGCATGTGGATGGTGACTATATAGGTTTGGCCTCTTCTAAAGCTGAAGTTTTAGTTAAACCCAAAAGTTTAAAACTATGGGTACCTAAAGGTTGAACTCAATAAAACAACCAACTGCTTTAGTGCTCTCTAAAGATGTGTCTGGATTAATCCTTAAAGCTCTGCATGCATTCATTAAATAATTGGATTGGGCCACAAACTTGCCTTGCCCAAGTGCTCTATTTTGGTCTGTAATGGCCCCTTGGTACACTTTTTTTCCATAGCTCATCAAAAAAACCTCAGGAGTAACTTTAAGGTGGAGCCTTTTAGCTATTTCCTTAGCTTTTACCGCTTGATATTTATCGAAGATAGCACTGGGTAAAGAACTGCTATCAAGGTCATCGATAAGTAATGCTTTCCACTTAAAACCGGGATACGATGAGGCGGCCTCAATGAGTGCAGATTTAGATCGCAAACAATTGGGACATTGAGAGTTGAACGAAACATATGCTGTAATGCCCACAGTATCAATGGGGTTTTCATCACTTAATCCATTTTCTTTCAAATCTGAATTGCATGAAAATAGAAATAGAACAAAACCAAGGGTACTTAAATATTTCATCACAGCGTTTCAAAAGCTTTAATGAACTTCATCCCTAAGTTCTTATATGGCGGCACGTAGTCACTCCACTTATCATTTTTAGCGAGTTTAACATCGAGAGCAGCCCACAGTTGTTGCCAATTAATT
>JAURQA010000053.1 GCA_030836345.1 Bacteroidota bacterium | reverse complement strand
GTATTTGTTTTGTAGTTGAAATATTTTTTATAATCACCCGTTTTATAATCACCCGTTTAGTTCCTTTTATTTCTAATCTATAGATGCTATTTGTGAGGTAATGTATTTATGAGCCACCAACCAGCCTGTTCTATATCGAATGGGCTGGTTTCTTTTAAGGACTATTTCGTTGCAATATAAAAGAGATCGTAACAACCTTCCTCTGCTTCTGAAATACTGTAATTATCCATTGTAATGCCTGAGGTAAGTTGTGTGTTTTGAATTAGGAGTTTCTTTCGATTCCAACGATTAAGAATATCATAAGGAATTTGAAGAGCCCAACGGGGTAGGTTGTATTGAAGGTTAAAAATATCAAAACGAGTAATACGCTTTACGGATTCTTTATTTTTAGTGTAATAATTTTGAACTACTTGATCGCCAAAAACGCCTTGAGCATTTACAGAAGAGTAGTACGTTAACATCAAATCTTTGAGTTCATGAATAAAGTATTCTCTAATATGCCAAGGATTACGGGTAATGGACATGGGTTTATTTGGGGTTGTTACAATTACTTTACCTCCCGGTTTTAAGACTCGATGGATTTCTTTTAGAAAGAAATGATCGTCTTGCATATGCTCTATGACTTGAAACGTAATGACAAAATCAAAATAATTGTCCTCCACGTTTGAAAAAGGAGGGAATGTTTGTTGCATAAAACGTACATTTTTATGGTCCTCAAATGGAATTCCTGGTAAATGTTTATCCAAGGTAACAAACTCATCACATTTAGGGGCTACAATTTCAATTCCATAACCCATTCCTGTGCCTAGTTCTAGCACTTTCCCATTCACAATCTCTGCAGCTTTGTGATAGGCCAAAATGCTCCGTTGAAAAACATAATTATCTGATTGGTCGTGTTGCGAAACACGTTCTGCCGTTTGTATCATATTAAAAATTAATTCTAAAACGTTCTCTTTTTAACTCTCCGAAGGAAAGAGGGTTATTATAGTCTTCTATGTGTTGCAATCGATTATTATGCAATAGAATTGCCTCGTGAACAGCTGCCTGAAAACTTGTAATTGAAGCTTCATTTTTTCCAGCAATATCATAAGCTGTTCCATGATCTGGACTTGTTCTAATGAGAGACAATCCAGCGGTAAAATTAATCCCATCATGAAAGGCAACGGATTTAAAGGGAATAAGTCCTTGATCGTGATACATGGCTATCACCGCATCAAAGTTGTGCATATTTCTGCCACTAAAATAGGAATCTGCAGGATAGGGACCAAAAACAAGCTTTCCTGTTTCAAACGTTTTCTTTATTGCAGGATTAATCACTTCAATTTCTTCCTTACCAATAACGCCACCATCACCTGCATGTGGATTTAAACCCAAAACAGCAATTCTAGGCCGAGTGATAAGAAAATCTTCCATCAAACTCTTATGAACGGCATTAATTTTATTTTCAATTAACTCGCTGGTTAGAGTCGTTGCTACTTTATCAACAGAAACATGTTCTGTGACCAAGGCAACTCTAAAGTTATCGGCATATAGAATCATGCAATAGTCGTCAGAACCTAATTCATTGGCAATGAAACCAGTATGTCCTGTAAAACCCTCATGACTTTCGGCAACCGTACTTTTATCCAAGGGCGCAGTAACTATCGCATCTAAAGTGCCGCGTTTGGCATCTTCCATGGCTTTGTTTAGCGATTTTAAAGCCTCGGCTCCACTATCCTTGCTTTGCTTGCCTAATTCAACTCTAAATTCACTATCGCTGCTTACCACGAGGTTCATTTGTCCGGGTTTGGCATTTTTTGCCTCGTCTATAACATGATATTTAAATTCGTGCTGTTTATAGCTTTTTTTCAAAAATGCAATGGGTTTGGGATTGCAGTATAGAACAGGTGTACAATACTTATAAATATAATCATTAGAGAACATACGAATAATGAGTTCCATTCCAACTCCATTTAAATCGCCACATGTTATTCCTAAAATGGGTAGTTTCTTATTTTCCATGCTGTATGCTTTTAAAGTAGTGTAACATTAATCGAACGCAAACTCCTGTACCTCCTTTGGTGTGGTAATCTTTGGTTCCATGTAAAAATGCCATTGGAGCTATATCAAAATGAAGCCAAGGATAATCGATAAAATTTTTAAGAAAGGCACCTGCAGTTTGAGCGCCTCCGCCTCCTTTTCCTAAATTCTTCAAGTCGCTAATGTCTCCTTTCATTTCATCTTCATATTCAGGCCAAATGGGTAGCTCAGCCAGGCGCTCATATGTGTGCTCGCCAGACTCTTTTACTTTATATTTTGTATCATCACTTGCCGTTCCCATAACAACCGTTCCGTATTCACCAACAGCCGCTGCCGCTGCTCCTGTTAATGTGGCAAAATCAAAGACATGGATGGGGTCATATTTCTGAGCATAAGCCAGCGCATCGCATAAAATTAAGCGTCCTTCGGCATCTGTATTTAATACTTCTACCGTGTGTCCACTGTAAGTGGTAATAATATCTCCAGGACAGATTGCATTTTCTCCGGGCCTATTATCTGTAGCTGGAACCAAGCCAATAACCCATAGCGGCATTTTTTGTTTGGCAATTCCATACAAACTAGCACCAACCACTGCAGATCCTCCCATATCACTTTTCATGAAATCCATGCTTTTGGGCGTTGGTTTTAAACTTAAACCACCGGTATCAAAAACAACTCCTTTACCCACGAGAACATAAGGTTTTTTATTGAGTGCATTCTTTGGCTTGTATTCCATAATGCTAAACGTAGGAGGTTCCTGACTTCCTTTATTAACCGCCAATAATCCGCCAAATTTTTGACTTTCTATTTTAGCTTCGTTCCAAACCTCTACACTAAACCCAGCTTCTTTGCCTAAGCGAGTAAATTCTTCTGCAATGGTTTGGGCATTGAGTGCGCTCACCGGTTCATTTACCATGTTTCGGGCAATATGAACGGAATCAACACCAATTTTAATATTCTCAAATTCTTCTGACCCCTTTCCAGTAAACGAGACCTCAGCATTACTCATGGTAAAGGTCGATTTTTTGGATTTATGTGTATCGAAGGAGTAATTACTCAACATAAAGCCCTCAGATAGGGCCAATGCTAAGGTGTCTTCTGCCGAGATATTTACAAAATGGGCTGCTTCAATATTTTCTGCTTTGCATAAACTAAAAAGTTTGGCTCCATTTTTTCTGGCCTTTTCTAAATGAGCAGAATCCACTGTATTCAGAATTTCTAAGGCATAAAACCCCTGCGCATCATAGGCGTGGGCTGATGATACATCATCTACACATTTTTGAATGAAATAGGTAGCGATGTGGTCTGGTAATTCACCCTTAGGTAAATCATCCATATGGTTTAGTATATATATGGTACTATTCATTTTGCTGCTGCGAATTTAATTTACACGGAGGGTTTAGCACAGTTCTATGGATAAAAATACCATTCGAGCCGATTTATTCTTCTTTCTTTGCCAATTTCAAGTTTTCATCGCCCGACTCATAAGGCGTGTAGGTAATAATAAACTGAAACATTTCATCCGTTGCTCTCATGCTACTCCCCGCATAGTCAAAACGTTCTGCCACCAACTGTGGAGGGTCAAAAGGATTGTTTGGGTTTTGAGAAGTGTTATCATAAATCCCTTCGGCAATGATTGTACTTCCTTTGGGGATTTTGATCATT
>JAURQA010000006.1 GCA_030836345.1 Bacteroidota bacterium | reverse complement strand
CCAATAGAATGGAGAGCATCTAGTACATCTTGTTCCCATAAATTTGCGTGATTTAAACGATATGTAAATAAGCTAACATACAAACTGTCTGGGATTTTTTGCATGGTACTTACAAATTTTTCGCGATCATTTATACTGCTCATATCCCAAGTGTAGTAAATCTGGTAATCTTCTGTGTGATAATTAAGACCTGTTTTCCATTTGCCTCCCCATAAACCACCAGGCTGTTGAATGCTTGTATCAATGGCAACTCTTTCGAGTTTTAATGGATCCCAAAACATGGCAACCAATCCTGTATTAATGGCAAAATTAATTCCGTAATTTAAGTCCTGTGACCCAAACCCAGATTCTTTTACACCCATTCTTGAGAAGGTCATGTGTGCTGCATCTATATAAAGATTTTTTGAAATGGGTGAGAAAGAAAAGGTTTTATTTAAGGTGTCCAATTTTATGCCTGACATCGTGTTGGATGAAGCCGGTTTTATGTATTGAAATGCATTATTTTGCATCCACCCGGGAGCATGATTTTTTATATAAGTGAAACTGGATTGCACCCAGTCCCCACCACTCGATGTTCCTGTGCTGAGCCTGGCTCTCCAAAAATATTCCTGAGTATCTTTTGCGGGTTTTAGATCATCAATTTCCCATTCTACAATTACCCCATCTTGAACGGGTTGTAGCCCATTTATTCTTCTTAAAGAGGAGCTGCTGAAGCTTGGAGTAGTATCAATTTCAATAAAGAACCCATACAATTCTTTAAAGAGGTCAGATGGCTGGGCTTTGAGGGTTACAGATTTTGTTGGAATAATATCGAACTTTTTAGGATAAACAAGATTAATCCCATTACCTACAATGGTTGTTTTAAAACGAATGGTATTATTTAGGTAATTAAACTCAACTGGATTGCGGCTTGGATTAATCTCAATATCAAAAATATTAAGCCCTTTGGTTCTTGAATCTTTGCTTTTTATTGTTACAAAAAAAGTATCAATAAATTTGTTAAGAGCGACCCTTTTTTGATATGTTATTTTATTATTTAAATCGAAGGTTCTATCAATTGTAATATCAAAAGAATCTTTAATTCCAATACCTGCATTTCGAACAATAATTGCGATTGAAAAAGAATCGCTCAGCGCATTTGTGTTTTCGGGGTATAAAAAAGCACTAGACACATCTATTGAAAAATCGGGTAAAACAGGTCTATAAAGCGGAGTACTAGGATCGCCTTGCAGCACTAATTGCTGGCAATGAATCCTATTTAAGTCTATCGCTGGCCTCTGGAAGTCTTTTATCCCCAAGCGCAGTGCATCTCCAATGGCTATAGCGGATTTACTTGGATCTGAAAACATATGCTTATATACCTGTGACATCTGAGTTAAGACGGTGTAAAGCTCCGATGTAGAACTTTGCGCAATAAAAGCAATGCCTCCTTTGTCTTTTCCTTTTATTATTTTATCCGCAAAGCCCAAGGAATTTAAATCTATTGCTTTTCCTGGGTTTCCTATTTGGCAGCCATTGAAATAAAATATGGGGTATTTACCAGTATTTACATAGTCATCAGGATTTCCTATATCAATATCCGTGGTTGTGGAACTCCCATGACCAAGAAAAGTGATGTTGTTAAGACCTGATACATTAATTAAACTTAATATGTTGGTTTTTATTTGGGGGTCTGACGCGTTACCCGCTGACTTACTGTATTGATAAACAGTTCCATTGAAAGGAAACTCTTTGACATAGAGATCTGATAAACTTTTGAGCCGATTACTTATAAGACTGGATTGGTTGCTGTTGATTCCTCCTCCTAATTGCAATACATTCTTGCGCCAGTCGACATATTGATTGCTATTAGATAAATAAACCCTTTGCTTATTTAAATAATTCTCTATATCCTCTGGCTCATCGGCAGGGTAGCGCCCGACGGAAATGGCTGGTTCTATTTGAGTGCCATCTAAGCCTGCCACAAGTAAATTATCTGAAGCAGGTTGACCCATCATAGGAATATAGTTTCTGTTTTGTTGACTGACCGTATTTCGCAGATTTAAGCCTCTATTAAAGATGGGTTCAAACCCGCGTCCTAGTAGAAACAAATACTTTGGCTTAACAGTGGTGGAATTATCTAACAAGTATTTGCAATAGTGCCGAATAGCTAAGGGATGATTGATTCCATAACTGAAGGCATCGTATAAGTTATCGTCAAATAGCAATCGCACTGGATGACTAAATTGAGCTTGTTTAAAGTTCACATACTCATCCATGGTTCCCTTTCCATCTAATAAGGCTGAATCCGTAACAATAATAAAGTCTGTATTATTAATATGTTCTGAGTAATTAGGCCAATTAACAATATGTATATCATTAACAGATATTAATCTAGTTGATGATTTGTCGCCAATAAATATATTTCCAGACTGAGCCCTTACAGGGAGTGTATAGGAAAATTTTTGGTCTATATTATCATAAGCGGGTTCAAAAAATAGATGGTTTACCTCATCAAAAACGAGTGGATTGCTTTTTGAACCATTCCCGTAACCAGTCCACGTTATATTTGTATTTTTACTATTTTTTTCTTCCAAATAAGAATAGCTTTCAAGCCCCTTAAGTTTATATTTTCTTGGGTATTTTAGAGAAATATGAGAGAAGCCATAGCCTGGAAGGAAATTGATGGGGTAAGAGTTTAAAGGAGCATTGTAAAGCTGGAGCATTAGGCCATCTGAATCAAAATCACTGGCTTTAAGATCAAGTGATTGTACTACATGTACATTTTGTTTCGTAATGGTATCTCCAATGCGTCGGTTTTTTGAACTTCCATTTGGACTTACTTTATAAATTAGCCAGTGGCTAAAAAATGAATAATATGCAATGGAGTTTACTGTACCAACCGTAATCGTAGGTTTAAATCCGCTGGAATCAATTTCAGGAGCTATTATTGGGATAGTGATCATTGGTTTTGAGCTATCTGCCCGAAACCCACCGGGTATAGATGTTCTTGGAACATTTAATCGAGGTCCATAGAACCCTTCGCCAAATGTATAATCACTTAATGATGCCGCAGTGCCTCCAAGGAAAATTAATTTGCCACTAAAATAAAGATCGTCGCCAAATTGGGTT
>JAURQA010000052.1 GCA_030836345.1 Bacteroidota bacterium | reverse complement strand
TCCACTATTCTGTATTTTCAGAGCTCTGGCCCTGCTTTGGTCAAAACCAAGCATAATTCTAAATTGATCTATTTTTATACCCTTGTCTCTAGCAACTTTTCTTTCATAAACACGAGCTGCTTCCATCTTTAAAATACTTGTATCTGCCATTAAAATTAAGGCACCGAATGTGTCCATACGTATTGTGTCCAATTGATTTAAAGACTTGATGTCATTTATTTGTGCCTGAATAGCAGAAGATAAAAAGCCGATAAAAAAGATAATAAATTTCATTCTGTTTATTTAAATAACAATAATTAGTCCACAACCTAAGGAAATACTCCAAGTTCCAGATAAGCAAGACCTATCTTTTTAATCGCCAATGCAAATGCAGCTGTTCTTAAACTTGTTAAATCCTCATGCTTATCAAAGGTATCCAAGATATCATTCAGAGAAGAAATCATGGTCTCCTCAAGACCACTGTACACAAGATCTACTTCTTCTGGCCCTTGAGCCAGTTTATCCATTAAATCTTCGGTAGCTTTTGTTCCAGTAACTTTATCTATATAGTCCAGTAAGCCTCTGTTGCTATTTTCCATAAAACGTTTCTCCATTCTTCCATATCTGACATGGCTCAAATTCTTTAGCCACTCAAAATAAGAAACCGTAACCCCCCCAGCATTTAGATAAATATCTGGGACAATAACCACGCCTTTATCATTTAAAATTTTATCTGCCTCAACGGTTATGGGGCCATTTGCAGCCTCTGCAATTATTTTTGCTTTTATTCTTCCCGCATTTTCTTCAGTGATTACACTCTCTAATGCAGCAGGAATTAAAATATCGCACTCCATCTCGAGCGCTTGCTCGTTATTGCTAAGATTCTGAGCACCAGGAAAATCAAGTATACTTCCTGTCTTCATTCTGTGCTGATGTACTTCTTCTTCATTCAACCCATCTGGATTATAGATAGAACCATTATATTCAGCTATAGCTATGATCTTAGCTCCGGATTCTCTAAAAAATTTTGCACTATGATAACCAACATTACCCAAGCCTTGAACAACTACCGTCTTTCCTTCTACACCTGTGGGTAAACCCACTTTATCCATCCACTTTTTATTGCGACATAGCTCTTTAATACCATAAAACACGCCTAGACCTGTAGCTTCTTTTCTTCCTCTCACTCCTCCTTGAGTTACTGGCTTCCCAGTTACACAGCCCAAACCATCAATTTCTCCATTGTTCATGGCCATGTACGTATCAGCAATCCAACTCATTTCCCGAGCTCCTGTTCCATAATCTGGAGCGGGTACGTCAATACCAGGTCCAATAAAATTCTTGCGCACTAATTCAGAAGTATATCTCCTCGTAACTCTTTCCAACTCTTGTTCCGTATATTTACTCGTATCAATCTTTATTCCCCCTTTGGCTCCGCCAAAAGGTACATTTACAATGGCACATTTGTAACTCATCAGTGCAGCTAAAGCCATTACTTCATCCTGATTAACGTCCATACTAAAACGAATGCCCCCTTTGCAAGGGCTTCTATGGTTGGAATGTTGCACTCGGTATGCCTCAAATACTTCAACGTCATTCAATCCCTCACCCATTCGAACGGGAAACTTCATTCTGTATACACTATTGCATGAATTAATTTGACGTAAAACACCCTTATTTAAACCAGTATAGGTTGCTGCACGATTGAAATTATGACTAACAGATTCAAAAAACGTGTACTTACTTACTTGCTTGGACATCTATTTCTCTTTTGTTGCTTCTTATGCAAATATATGCTGCAAAAAAGATTAACAATCTCTTAATTTGCATTAATATAAATTGATAAAAGTAAAAATCAAGCAATGAATAAAAAGGCAGCATTAATTATTTTAGATGGTTGGGGCATAGGAGAAGCGAATAAACAAAATGCCATTCACTCGGCTCGCACTCCTTACATGGACTATTTAATTGCGAATTACCCAAATGCACAACTCCTTACCCATGGCAATAATGTGGGCTTACCAAAAGGCCAGATGGGGAATAGCGAGGTAGGACACATGAATATTGGAGCAGGCAGAGTGGTTTGGCAGATGCTTGAAAAAATAAATAAAGGTCTGCAAGACGCTACTTTTGGGAAAAAAGAAAGTGTCAAGAAACTCATTGCCGATGCAAAGAGAACCGGACGATTACATTTAATGGGATTGGTTAGTGACGGAGGAGTTCATTCTCACATAAATCACCTCATTAAAATTTGCCAGATGGCAGAAAATGCTGGCATTCCAAATATTTTTATTCATGCCTTTCTTGATGGCAGAGATACAGATCCAAAAGCTGGAGCGAAATACATTGGAAGAGTGCAAGATTCGATAAACCCAAAAATTAGTAAGATCGTTTCAGTTATAGGAAGATACTTTGCCATGGATAGGGATCATCGGTGGGAACGCACAAAAAGGGCTTATGACCTATTAACTCGAGGAGAAGGAGAAGTTACAACTCAGTTTGTTGAAAGTATAGAGAAACAATATGCACTAAAACATACAGATGAATTTATGGAACCCCTTTTTTGTGGAAACACAGACGCCTGCATTAAAGAAGGTGACACGGTATTGTGCTTTAATTTTAGAACGGATAGAGGAAGGCAAATCACAGAGGCTTTAACCCAACGTGATTTGAAAGAAGATGGAATGCAGAAGTTAAAATTGAATTATTATACCACAACGATATACGATGATAATTTTAATATTGCTGGATCCCTTTACACGAAGGATTTTATAAGCAATTCTTTGGGAGAAGTAATTGCCAATGCAGGACTTGCCCAGATGAGAGCAGCAGAAACAGAAAAATACCCTCATGTAACTTTCTTTTTTAATGGAGGAAAAGAAGAGCCTTTTGAAAATGAAGGGCGAATTATGGTAAACTCTCCAAAAGTGGCTACCTACAATTTGCAACCTGAAATGAGCGCCTTAGAACTAACTAAAAAGGCCAAGGAATACATAAATGACAAAGAACCTGAATTCATATGTCTAAACTACGCCAATCCGGACATGGTAGGCCACACAGGGGTGTTTTCTGCTATAGTTAAAGCCGTAGAGACTGTTGATCAATGTTTAAAAGACCTGAGTTCATACCTTGTAGAAAAAGGATATGATATGGTTGTTATTGCGGATCATGGGAATGCAGATTACGCATTAAATGAAGACGGGACACCAAATACTGCCCATAGTACGAATCCGGTACCTATTATTCTATTAAATAAATCACTGGCTATACAAAACGGAATATTGGCTGATGTTGCACCTACCCTATTGCAATTGCTTGGAGTAGAACAACCCAAAGAAATGACTGGAAACAGTCTAATAACTTAATACTTCCATTCAATCCACCGAATCTAAAAGCATATTTAAACAGTATCCGAAAACAATACTTAAAGGATTTCATGCGTTGCGTAATATTTTTATACATAGAAGAGAGAAATAAAACTAAAAGTGCGTATTTTGAAGAAAATAGATATAAAATGAAAAATAAATTACT
>JAURQA010000051.1 GCA_030836345.1 Bacteroidota bacterium | reverse complement strand
ATCAAAAACCAATGTTCATCCAGAAGATGATTGGTACAAGCAATATTTTGAACAAATGAATTTTTGGAGTGATGGTGACTTATTTGTGTTTTTCGAGCCAGAAACTAAAATCGCCTGCTACTTTATACAAAACACATAAAAAAACGATTTACAACAAGGGGTATAGTTTGCAAAGTATATGGGATAGGCCCATCAACTAAACCTTGTATGTAATTTGAAGAAAATGAACCATGAATAAAGAAAAACGTATAATAACCCTTTATAATCGTTAAAAAGAAACCACTAAAGCGGCTCTTAAAAGACCTTTCTTAGAGTGTGGTGTACTTTCGATTTTTCTGCTCCAATCTTCTCCAGCAAACCAAACATTTTGGGGTTAAAATCACCAATCCAACTCAATTCCGCGAGTTTATATTGAGGGTTTTCTACCATGGTATCGTACATTTTCATAATCATACCCACCTCTATGCCAGTGCGCTGCGCTTCAGGAACAATACCAAATATAATTCCACGCACCTTATCTATGGTTCTGCGCTTTAATAAGAACTGAATCTTGTTCCATAAGGATAATTTCCCCTTAAAATTCTTAAATACCTGATTAATCTCCAATATATTAATGTAGAAAGCAGCCGGCTTATCGTCAATGAAAGCGAAAATAGCCAAGTGACCCGGCATAGCAGCCTTATATTCTTTGAGTTCTTTGCGCATTTTATCCGCAGTCATGGGAGTAAAATCATCATGAAAAGACCAGGCCTTATTATATATTTCTACAAAATACGCTGCAAAATCATCCAGTCTGCTATAGTCTAAATACTCAAATCTGAATTTAGGATTATTCATGATTCGACTAGCTAAAATATCAAACCGAGGCTTATTAAAGGTGAGGTGATTTAAGGTGAAAGTACTTTGCTCAATTTCCAGTTCAAATCCATACGATGCAAAGAGATTTTGATAATAGGCCGGGTGATAATTTTCTCTATAGCTGGGATACGAGTTGCTGCTAATGAGCAGTCCCCAGAAGCTTTCCCTTCCCCCAAAATTTATAGGACCATCCATAAAACCTACATTTTTTAGTTGCAGCCACTCCTTGCAGGCATCAAACAGCGCATGCGCCGCAGCGGTATCATCTATGCACTCAAAGAAACCGCAGCCTCCATTTAGTTTACCCTTTGCATCTTTGGTATAAAACGAGGCAATTCTGCCAATGGTACTGCCTGCATCATCATACAGATTAAACCGAATCACTTCGCCCTTCTCAAAATTTTCATTTTTTTCAGGACTAAAGGTATTCTCTACATCCTTTTGAATGGGAAAGATGTAATTTTTATCATTCTTGTAAACCAATTTTGGGACGGCATGAAAATCAGCGACGTCCTTGCTGGAGTGGACAACCCTTAATTGATACATAGAGCAAATGTAATTCAAGATTATTTTTAGAACTCAGAAATTTTAAAATTTACGCCATAAAAAAAGCCGCTCCTTTAGGAACGGCTTCTCTGGTTATTTTCTTATGAAATTAAGATTTAGCTACTACCTCAACGATAGCTTTAAATCCTTGTGGATCGTTCATGGCAATATCCGCTAATACCTTGCGATTGATATTTAAATCACTCTTAGCTAATTTTCCCATAAAAACACTGTAAGACATTCCGTGCTCGCGCACTGCTGCATTAATACGTACAATCCATAAAGAACGAAACTCACGTTTCTTTACTTTACGATCTCGGTATGCATAGGTAAGTCCTTTTTCAACCGCATTTTTTGCAACGGTCCATACATTTTTTCTTCTTCCAAAGTACCCTTTGGCGAGCTTCATCACCTTTTTTCGGCGGGCTCTACTTGCGACTCTATTTTTTGATCTTGGCATATTACTATTAGTTTATTGGCTTTAGCGTTCCGTATTACTGGAAACTTTAGGGGCTACGGCCAGTTTAATTTTTCTTATTTACCTATTCTAAGCATAAATTTAACGTTACCCATATCTGAATCAGATACAATGGCATCATTACTTAATCCTCTCTTACGCTTGGTTGCTTTTTTGGTAAGAATGTGATTTAAGTACGCTTTTTTTCTCTTAATTTTCCCACTGCCCGTTACTCTAAAACGTTTTTTTGCACTGGAATTGGTCTTCATTTTTGGCATATCAGTATTCCTTTTTTTACTTCTTTGGTGATAGTATAATTACTAGTTTTTTCCCTTCTCGCTTCGGTGCTTGATCCAGTTTGGCAATGCCATCTTCAATCAAACCATTCGCAAAATTCATGATCAATTCTCTTCCTCTATCCATATACATGATGCTTCTTCCTCTAAAAAAAACATAAGCTCTCACTTTGTTTCCTTCTTCTAAGAAGCTTTTGGCATGTTTGGTTTTAAAAGCAATATCGTGATCATCTGTATTTGGGCCGAACCTAATTTCTTTTAATTCTTGTTTTTTAGAATTCGCTTTAAGTTCTTTTTGTTTCTTTTTTTGCTCGTATAAAAATTTATTGTAATCGACCACCCTACACACAGGCGGGGTAGCATTGGGAGATATATTTACCAAGTCTAAACCTAACTCGTAGGCCATTTCGATAGCTTTCCCTGTTTTGTAAACGCCCATTTCGACGTTGTTACCAACCAGACGTACCTCTTCTGCAGATATTTTTTCATTTATCTGATGCAGGGGTCCCCTCGGTTTATATGGCCTTCTTTTCTTTTTTATACGGCTACCTCTTTCTTAATTAATTCTACAAACTCTTCTTTGCTCATTTCGCCCAAGTCTTCTCCGCCATGCCTACGAACACTTACAGTATCATTCGTCGCTTCTTTTTCTCCCACGATAAGCATATAAGGAATCTTCTTCATTTCTGCCTCTCGTATCTTTTTACCGGCTTTTTCCGCACGGGTGTCAATGAGGGCGCGAATATCGGTCTTTTTCAGCAATTCACAAAGGCTTTCGGCATAATTTGCATATTTATCGCTAATAGGTAATATTATTGCCTGTTTTGGGGCTAACCAAGTAGGCAAATTGCCTGCATAATGTTCCAATAAAAAGCCT